>NZ_AP024745.1:9940000-10152500 GCF_019704555.1 Actinoplanes sp. L3-i22 | reverse complement strand
TCCTAAAGGGTAACGGAGGCGCCCAAAGGTTCCCTCAGCCTGGTTGGCAATCAGGTGTTGAGTGTAAGTGCACAAGGGAGCTTGACTGTGAGACTGACGGGTCGAGCAGGGACGAAAGTCGGGACTAGTGATCCGGCACTTGCGTGTGGAAGCGGTGTCGCTCAACGGATAAAAGGTACCCCGGGGATAACAGGCTGATCTTCCCCAAGAGTCCATATCGACGGGATGGTTTGGCACCTCGATGTCGGCTCGTCGCATCCTGGGGCTGTAGCAGGTCCCAAGGGTTGGGCTGTTCGCCCATTAAAGCGGTACGCGAGCTGGGTTTAGAACGTCGTGAGACAGTTCGGTCCCTATCCGCCGTGCGCGTTGGATACTTGAGAAGGGCTGTCCCTAGTACGAGAGGACCGGGACGGACGAACCTCTGGTGTGCCAGTTGTTCCGCCAGGAGCATGGCTGGTTGGCTACGTTCGGAAGGGATAACCGCTGAAAGCATCTAAGCGGGAAGCCTGCTTCGAGATGAGGTATCCCACCACCTTGAGTGGGTAAGGCTCCCAGCTAGACTACTGGGTTGATAGGCCGGAGATGTAAGCACGGTAACGTGTTGAGTTGACCGGTACTAATAGGCCGAGGGCTTAACCACCCTAAACATTTTACTTGCGTCCACTGTGTGATTCACAGCAAACGAACAACCACCCTGATTCGTAAGAGTCGGGTTGCTGGTTTGTTCTACCGCTGACCGTTGTTACGGTGGTCATAGCGGAGGGGAAACGCCCGGTCACATTCCGAACCCGGTAGCTAAGCCCTCCAGCGCCGATGGTACTGCACTCGGGAGGGTGTGGGAGAGTAGGACGCCGCCGGACTCAACTTACAGATTAGGCCCACCCCATCCGGGGTGGGCCTTTTCTTTTTGCCCGGAATACCGGGAGCGGCGCAGCAGGAATGGGGCAGCTCGGGGGCAGAACGGTGCACGGCTCAACCGGGCGGGCCGGCGACCGATCTCGGCGGGTATGCGAAAGTGGACCTTCGGTGCCTTCCTGACCTCGGCGGTTGCCGCCTCGGCCGCTCTCGCGGCGCCCGCTGCTCCCGCGTTTGCCGCCGGCACGGTGATCGGGGCGGATGCGCCCGGTGCGGTGCCCGGGCGGTACATCGTCACGATGAAGAACCGGGGGACCGGCCCGAGCGTGCACGCCCTCGGGTCCGGCAAGGTGCTGCACACGTTCCGGGCGATCTCCGGCTACGCCGCCGAGATGACCGCCGCGCAGGCCCGCAGGCTGGCCGCCGACCCGGCGGTGCGCTCGGTCGAGCAGGACCGGCGGATCCACATCGCGACGACCCAGAAGAGCCCGGGCTGGGGACTGGACCGGATCGACCAGCGGACGGCCAAGCTGTCCAAGACGTACACGCCGACCGACGACGGCTCGTCGGTGCACGCGTACGTGATCGACACCGGGATCCGGATCACCCACCAGGAGTTCGGCGGCCGGGCGTCGTACGGCTACGACTTCGCCGACGACGACAGCAACGCCGCGGACTGCAACGGGCACGGCACGCACGTGGCCGGCACGATCGGCGGCACCCACTACGGGGTGGCCAAGAACGTGCGGCTGGTCGCCGTCCGGGTACTGGACTGCGACGGCGGCGGCTACATCTCCGACGTGATCGACGGCGTGGACTGGGTGACCCGGAACGCGGTCAAGCCGGCCGTCGCGAACATGAGCATGGGCGGCGAGAACAGCCCGTCGCTGGACCTGGCGGTGGAGGACTCGATCGCGTCCGGGGTGACCTACGTGGTGGCGGCCGGGAACGAGGACACCAGCGCGGTCTGGAGCAGCCCGGCCGACGTGCCCGCGGCGATCACCGTGGGCGCCACCGACAGCAAGGACAAGCGGGCCTTCTTCTCCAACTACGGCGGCCTGGTCGACATCTTCGCGCCCGGCGTGAACATCCGGTCGTCGGTGGCGAACAGCAATACCGCCTCGGCCGTCTACAGCGGTACCTCGATGGCGTCCCCGCACGTCGCCGGCGCGGCCGCGCTGCTCCTGGACGCGAGCCCGGGCCTGACCCCGTCGCAGGTCCGCGCGAAGCTCGTGGCGAACGCCACCACCGGGAAGGTCACCGACCGCAAGGGCTCGCCGAACCGGCTGCTCTTCGTCACGGCGCCGCCCGCCAAGCCGGTGATCGCGACCGCGCGCACCGCCGCCGGGACGGTCGGCGCCGACTACTCCGCTCGGCTCGCGCTGAAGTCCGGCCGTACGGGAACATGGTCTTTGGTCTCCGGCAGCATGCCGGCGGGTTTGTCGTTGAGCGGCGCGGGCGTGATCAGTGGCGTCCCGGAGGCGCCCGGCGACTTCGCGGTGACCGTGCGGTTCACCGACTACGTGCCGCAGGCGGTCACCCGGGTGATCGTGATCCCGGTGACGGCCGGCGTCCCGGTGATCGACACCGCCGAGCTGCCCGAGGGCGAGGCCGACGTGGCCTACTCGGCCCAGCTGCGCACCGCGGACGGCCGGGCCGGCACCTGGTCGGTGACCGACGGCGCGCTGCCGGCCGGCCTGGCGCTGGACGCGGGCACCGGGGAGATCAGCGGGGCGCCGATGACGGCCGGGACGACGACGTTCACCGTCCGGTTCACCGACACCTGGGGTGGCGCGGCGACCGCGGCGTTCACCCTCCAGGTGGATCCCGCGCAGGTCTGACCTGACGGTTCTGAGCTGCGAAAACCGCCGCGCCCGGGAGCGATCCGGGCGCGGCGGCCGGCTTCGTGCGGCGTTACAGGGCGGCCGCGGCGTACTTCTGGGCGATCTCCGCCGTCTCCGGCAGGTCGGCCTCGACCACCGGCAGGCCGGGCTGGAGGACCGTCGCCCCGAGCTCCACCAGCAGCTGCCGGAGCAGCGCCTCGGCGGCGGCGGCCTGCGGCGCGATCCCGGCGGTCACCACCGGCACCGCCCGCTTCCCGGCCAGGCCCTGGTTCGGCAGCTGGTCGAGCAGCACCTTGAGCAGCCCGGTGTAGCTGCCCTTGTACGTCGGGGTCGCCACCACCAGCAGGTCCGCCCCGGCGAGCGCGGCCACCGCGGCGGCGGTCGGCTCGTCGCCCTTGGTCAGCAGGCCGGCGCCGAGCTCGCCCACCTCGATCACGGCGGGCGTGGCCGCGCCGAGCCGGGCGGCGATCGCCTCGCCGACCGCGATGGCCAGGGCCGAGGTCCGGGACCCGGCGCGGGGATTGCCGGACACCACAACGATTGCAGTCATCGGTTTCGCGGCGCGGGACCGGTGCGGCCCGTGATGCGCCGCGCCTCCTCTCCCTCAGATGTCCACCAGTTGAGAACTTCTCTACCTGCCTCACCCTGGGGGGTCGACAGGCATTGGTCAACGACAGTCCCAAATCCTAGTAAAAATATCGGGGAAGTGGGTGTAGGGCCAGCTAGGACGGTCGCGAAGCGCCTAGCCGGGGCCGGATCGGGGCGGATCGCGCGGTGTGGGGCCTGGTGTGATGTGGCGAGCATGACTAGCATGCGGTATGCCTATCTAACAGATAGGAATTATATCCTTGCCAAGCGCCGCCGGATCCGGTGGCCGTCGCCGTCTGAGGAGTCGCACATGTCCGCGCTCGCCATCGCCCACCCGCGCGCCACCCACACCCGCCCGGGGCTGCGCCCGGTGCCCGATCTGCCGGAGGGCGCGCCGGTGGAGGCGCCGGTGACCGTGACGATCAGCATCGCCGGTGGCGCCGGTGGGCGGGACCGGGTGCTGGCCGCGCTGCGCGAGCTGGTCGACGCGGCCGGGCCGGGCGCCGCGGTCGAGGTGGATCTGCCGGAGGTGGTGGCCGGGCGGGACGGTGAGATCGTGCTGGACCCGCGGGCCCGTACCGCGCTGCGCGCCGGCCGGCGTCTCGACCTCAGCCGCCTGGAGTACGACCTGCTCCTCTTCCTGGCCCAGCACCCGCGCCAGGTGTTCAGCCGGACCCAGCTGCTCACCCACGTGTGGGGTCACCGGCACACCACGAACCGGACCGTGGACGTGCACGTGAGCCGGCTGCGGACCAAGCTGGACGATCCGGAGCTGATCACGACGGTGTACGGGCTGGGCTACCGGCTGGCCGATGACGCGCCCATCGCCGTACTGGAACGGTGATGGTTCATCCCGAAAGGGTCATAGCGCCAAGGCTATGGGGAGCGGGTTTCCGCAGGTCAGCAGTGACTTGATCACTATTGTGCCAGATTGGCCGGTCCTTGCGGCATCATCGATCACTTTGAATACTTGCGAGCACTGGCATGCCGGACCGGTATGCCACCTACCCAATCCCCCTGGGAGGAACCGTGCTCAACCCGAAGCTTCGCCGACCGATCGTCGGCATGGCGGTCGGCATTCTCGCGGGCAGCGTCATGGCCGTCACGTCCCCCGCCTCGGCGGCCCCGGCCGTGGCTGACGCGTCCTTCGCGCCGTCCGCACTTGCCAGTAAGTTGGACAGCCAGTTGGGCACCCGCGACGCCGGGTCCTACCTCGACTCCTCCGGCAAGCTGGTGGTCAACGTCACCGACGCGGCCACCGCGGCCGAGGTGACGGCCTCCGGTGCCACCCCGCGCTACGTCGCCCGCAGCGGCGCGACCCTCGCGGCGGCGGACGCCAGCCTGAAGACGAACCTGAAGACGCCCGGCACGGCCTTCGCCGTCGACCCGGTCACCAACCAGGTCGTGGTCAGCGTCGACGAGAGCATCACCGGCGCCAAGCTGGCCGCGGTCAAGGCGACCGTCGCGAAGCTCGGCGACAGCGCCCGGATCGAGACCATCGCCGGCAAGATCAGCACCCGGATCTCCGGCGGCGACGCGATCTACGTGAGCGGCGCGCGCTGCTCGCTCGGCTTCAACGTGCAGAGCAGCTCCGGGACGAAGTACTTCCTGACCGCGGGCCACTGCACCAACATCGGCGCCACCTGGACCAACGGGTCCACCACGCTGGGCACGCGGGCCGGCACCAGCTTCCCGGGCAACGACTACGGCATCGTGCGCTACACGACCACGTCGGTCACCATCAGCGGCGCGGTCGGCTCGCAGGACATCACCTCGGCCGGCACCCCGGCGGTCGGCGCGACCGTCTACCGCCGCGGCTCCACGACGGGCATCCACTCCGGCCGGGTCACCGCGCTGAACAGCACGGTCAACTACTCGGAGGGCTCCGTCTCCGGCCTCATCCGGACCACCGTCTGCGCCGAGCCCGGCGACAGCGGCGGCTCGCTCTACTCCGGCACCACCGCCCTCGGCCTCACCTCCGGCGGCAGCGGGAACTGCAGCTCGGGCGGCGTCACCTACTTCCAGCCGGTCGTAGAGCCCCTGAGCGTCTACGGCGTCTCGGTCTTCTGACCCTGACCCACCGCTCAACCGCTCGATCGCTCAACCGCTCGATCGCTCAACCGAGAGGCCGGTCCTCACTCTGAGGGCCGGCCCTCGGCCGCCACTCCACGAGCGCGATCGTCGCTCGGGAGGCCGGCCACATTCGGCCTTCGCGTCACCGGCCGGCAGGAACGTGACTTTGTCCGAAGTCCACTCTCCGACGCAGGGTCGTCCGGTGCGCAAGGTCCGCGCGGCGGGGTCGCGGTCGCGGCCCCGCCGCAAACCCATTCCCGGGTACGGCGGCAGCCACGCCCGCCCGCCACAATCCCGCGCCCGGCCCGCGATCCCGAGCCTGCGCCCGAAGTGGGCACCGGCTGGAACCGTGGCCGGAGGCGGTGTCCAGGACAATGACCACCCGCGGGCCGCAGCGGGCAGCGATGGCGACGTTGCCCGGCGGGCAGCCGGGCCGTCTGTCAGGTCGTGGCGAGCGGCGTTGGCGCCGTGCCGCTGCCCGATCGTGGCGCCACGTGCTGGTGGTGCCGGGTCGTGGTGAGCAGCACCGGCGCCGTGCCGTTGCCTGATCGTGGCGCCGCGTGCTGGTGGCGCCGCGAGGCAGGGGCCAACGTCACAACCCACCCGCCCTGGGGGAAGATCCGCTGACCAGTGTGGCGGAAATCCGGAAGATCAGGTCGGTGGCCTGTGGACAGCGCGCCGCTGTGGACAACCGCCTGATCATGACTTGATGTGGTGGTCCTCGGTGCGTTCCTCGCCGCGGCGGCGGAGGAGTTTCAGGCCGGGGAGGCCGGCGATCGCCAGGTGGAGGTCCTCGGTGACGGCGAGGAGCTTGTGCAGGTCCGGGCCGACCTGGTCGAGCTTGTTGAGCAGCGGCATCACGTCGTCGATCATGTGGTCGCGCAGGGCCGGGAGCTGGTCGACCATCCGGATCGCGGCGGTGACCTCGTCCGGGGTGAGCTCGTCGACGAAGCGGCCGGCCAGCGGGGCGGCCTTGCGGAGCGTCGGCGCGTATTCGCCGAGCAGCTCGGTGGCGACCTCGGCGGCCTGGTCGGCGCGGGCGACCACGGACGACGCCCGGCCGGCGACCGCGCCCGCCTCGGTCACCAGGTCACGCGCGGCCGTGCTGACCGTGCCGGCCTCGCTGACCAGGTCACGGGCGGCGCCGCTGATCGCGCCCGCCTCGGTCACCAGGTCGCGGGCGGCCGTGCTGACCGTGCCGGCCTCGGTGACGATGGTGCGGGCCGCGGCGCTGACCGCGCCCGCCTCGGCGACGATCTCGGCGGCCGAGGTGGTGAGCGAACCGGCCTCGATCACGATGGTGCCGGCCGCGTCGGCGGTGCCGGCGGCCCGGCGGACCACCTCGCCGGCCGCGTTGGAGATGGCGCCGGCCTCCTCGACCGTGATCGCGGCGGCCGTGCTGATCGCCCGGACGTCGCCGAGCAGCGCCTCGACCGTGCCGGTGATGGTGCGGACCTCGGCCATGGTGGCGCCGGCTCCGGCGGTGATCGTGCGGACCTCGGTGATCGTGCTCTCCGCCGCGGTGGTCACCGCGGTCACCCGCTGGATCAGCTCCTCGACCTGGCCGACCGCCAGCCCGGCCCGGTTGACCAGGAGTTCTGCCTGGCTGAGCAGGCCCAGCGCGCGGACCGGCACGGTCGCGACGGCGCCGGCGGTCTCGATCACCTGGCCGATCGCGGCGCGGGTGAGGTCGGCGGCGACAGCCGGCGCGGCCAGCGCGGCTCGGGACACTTGGACTGCTCGGTACAGCAGGGACGCCATATCTTCATTCTGCCCTCCAGCGGCCGGCCCAACACCTGATGCGCGGTTGGTGCGGACCACAGCGGTGACGGACCGTAGCGGGGACGGGGCGGACCGTGGAAATTCGGATATTCGTGGATGATTCACAGTCATGGACGTCACCAGGAGGGGCGCGGAGAGGGCATCATGCTCTGGTGCGAGGTTCCCCGAAGTGGTTTCTGTCAGTGGCGGTCGTCATCGTCCTGGGAGGTGTGGCCTTGCTGGCCAAAGGGGTGATCGGCAGTGACAGCGCCGCCGCCACGTTCCTGACCGGCAGCACGTCGGCGGCCTCGCCGACACCGACCGGGCCGAGCCCGGAGGAGCTGGCGAAGGCCGCGCGCGCCAAGCAGGTGAAGGCGCTGGACGCGGCCCTGGCGAAGTACGCGGCGACGGTTCCGGAGTTCTCGGTCGCGGTGCTGGACAAGAAGACCGGGGAGCTCTACGCCTACCGCGGCGACGAGAAGTACGAGACCGCCAGCGTGGTGAAGGTGCAGGTGCTCGCGTGCCTGCTGCTGACCGCTCAGGATCAGGGTCGCAAGCTCACCTCGACCGAGGACACGAACGCCAAGAACATGATCCGCAACAGCGACAACAACGCGACCACGGCGCTGTTCAAGAGCCTCGGCAAGCAGACCGCGATCCAGAAGTGTGACAAGCGGCTGGGCCTGACCGGCACCACCGTGAACAGCTCCTGGGGTCTGACCCGGACCACGGTCAAGGACCAGGTGAAGCTGTTGTCCCAGCTGGTCGCGGAGAAGAGCCCGATCGCCGCGAAGGGCCGGGCGTACGCGCACACCCTGATGAGCACGGTCAACGAGACCCAGCAGTGGGGCGTCCCGGCGGTGGCGCAGCCGGGCGAGGAGTTCACCGTGAAGAACGGCTGGCTGGACCGCTCGACCGAGAACGGGTTGTGGATCGTGAACTCGGTGGGCCGGATCACCGGTGACGACGTGGACGTCTCGATCGCGGTCCTCTCGCACCTGCACAAGACGCAGGCGGACGGCGAGAAAGTGATCGAGAAGGCGGTCAAGATGACCCGGACCTACCTCAAGTACTAGCCCCTCGAGTTGTTGCCGCCGCCCGGCGCTTGGTCCACCAGGAGATGGCCTGGTTGACCACCAGGATCAGCGCGACCGCGGCGACGATGCCCTGCCACGGCTGGGGGAAGATCGAGCCGCCGGCCACGCCGATGCCGGCGTAGACGGTGGCCCAGAGCGCGCAGGCCGGCAGGTTGGCGACCACGAACGTGCGCCAGGACAGGCCGAGGAACGCCGCGGCGAGCAGCACCGGGACCCGGCCGCCCGGGATCAGCCGGGACACCAGCAGCACCGGGACCTGCCGCTGTTTGAGCCGGTCCTTCACCCCGGCCAGGTGTTCCTCGTCACGCAGCCAGCGCAGCCGCCGGGCGAGCTGCTCGCCGCCGAGCCGGCACATCGCGTACATCGCCAGGTCGCCGAGGTAGGCGCCGGCCGCGCCGGCCGCCACCACCAGGACGATGGTGACCGGATGGTGTTCGTGGAAGGCGAGCGCGGCGGCGCCGCTGACCGCCGCCCCGGTCGGCACGATCGGGATGATGGCGCCGAAGCAGACCACGGCGAAGAGCCAGGCCAGCGCGCCCAGCGTGGCGATCACGCGGCCGGTCCCAGGGTCAGCGTCTCGCCCTGCGCCAGCACCCGGACCCGGGCGTCCGGCGAGGTGCGCGCGGCCAGCTCGGCGAACCGCGGGCCGGGCCCGGCGAACATGTGCTGCCGGACCCGCCCCATCCCGATCGGCCAGAGCGTCCCGTAGTGCACCGGCACCGCCCAGGACGCCTTCACCCGGCGCAGCGCCTCGGCCGCGTCGGCCGCGTCCAGGTGACCGTGCGAGCCCAGGGTCGGGCCCCAGCCGCCGACCGGCAGGAGCGCCAGGTCGAGCGGTCCGAGGTCGTGCATCTGCTCGAAGAGGCCGGTGTCCCCGGCGTACCAGATCTTGGTGTTGCCCTCGACCACGAAGCCGATGGCCTCGGCCCGCTCCCTGGACCACGGACCGCGTCCGCCGTCGTGCCGCGCCGGGACGGCGCGCACGCGGACCGCGCCGACCTCGACCTCGTCGCCGACGCCGACCTCGACGCATCGCTTCGCGATGGCCGGGCCGAGTGCTTTCGCGGCGAAGGCGGCGGCGCCGCGCGGCACGATCAAAATCGGATTTCCCGGTACGGCCTTGATCGACGCCACGTGGAAGTGGTCGGCGTGCAGGTGGGAGAGCAGGATCGCGTCCGGCGCACCGGGCAGCCGGGGCGCCGGCCCGGCCATCCGCTTGAGGTGGGCCAGCCGGTCGGTGAGCACCGGGTCGGTGAGCAGGGTGACCCCGGAGTCGGCGAGCCAGACGGTGCTGTGTCCCCACCAGGTGACCGATGTCGTGCTCACCGGCTCACGGTACCCAGCCGCCGCAGCACCTGTCCGCACCGGCGTGCGTAGGCCTGCTGGACCAGCACCGCGAACGGCCCGGCCAGTCGCATCAGGGCGCCGGCCGGGCGGCTGAACGCGGTCGCCGCGAACCACACGTCGTCGTGCTCGTCGCGTTCCACGACGAACGCCTCCTCACCCGTGGCCGGGTGACCGGGCAGCGTTCCGTACCCAAATCCGATCTTGTCGTCCGTCTGGGTGATCCAGACGATCTCGCAGGGGGCGCTGACCGGGCCGAGGCCGATGGTGAGCGGGACGCCGGGCGCGGCACGCCCGGCGGCGGTGCGGACTCGCGCGCCGGTGGCGCGGTGCATCCGGAAGGTCAGGACCGCCTCGCCGGCGGTGGCGAAGACGGCCGCGCCGGAGCCCAGTCGGGTCCGATAGCGCAGGTGGCGGTAGCCGTCCGGCAGCGGTCCGGTGCGGGTCAGGCCGATCTCGGGGTACGTCAAGCGGGTCACCCGGGAAAGTGTGCCCTTCCCGGGGCGGATTGATTCCTGAGTCGCAGCTGTGACGTTGCTCGGGCAAACTGTGGCCGTGACAGGACCTCGTTCGGCCGTTGTGGTGAACCCGGCCAAAGTGACCGATCCCGGTCAGCTCCGGAACACCCTGCGGGCCACCTTGAACCGGGCCGGGTGGCCGGAGCCGCAGTGGTTCGAGACGACCCCGGAGGACCCGGGCCGCGGCCAGGCCAAGCGGGCCGTCGCCGAGGGCGCCGAGCTGGTCTTCGCGTGCGGCGGCGACGGCACGGTGACCGCCGTGGTGACCGCGCTGACCGGCACCGACGTGGCGCTCGCGGTGCTGCCGGCCGGGACCGGGAACCTGCTCGCGGCGAACCTGGGGCTGGGCACCGACCCGGCGACCGGGGTGCAGGTGGCGATCGAGGGCGGCCGCCGGCGGATCGACGTGGGCGTGCTCGGCGATCAGTACTTCGTGGTGATGGCCGGGATGGGCTTCGACGCGATGATGCTGCAGGACACGTCCGAGCGGGCGAAGAAGCACATCGGCTGGCCGGCGTACCTGTTCGGGGCGGCCAAGCACCTGCTGGACCGGCCGATGCGGGTGCGGATCCGGCTGGACGGCGGCGCCCCGATGCCGCGCCGGGCGCAGAGCGTGATCGCCGGCAACGTGGGCCGGCTGCAGGGCGGGGTGCACCTGTTGAAGCGGGCGGTGCCCGACGACGGGCGGCTCGACGTGGCGATCATCAGCCCGGATGGGCTGTTCTCCTGGGCGCGCCTGATCGCCGGGGTGGCCAGCCGGCGGGAACGGGTGCCGCGGATGGAGACGTTCACCGCGTCCCGGGTGGAGATCTACAGCAATCACGCGCAGCCGCGGCAGTTGGACGGGGATCTGATCGCGTCGGGCAAGGCGATGAAGATTTCCGTACGCCATAAGGCTCTTCTGCTCTGTGTGCCGCAACCCGACGCGGACCCGGACCTGGCCTACGACGCCGCGGCGGTCGCGAAACGGGCCAAGGTCCAGTGAGCAGCACCGAACCGGTCCCCGAGACCAGGACCATGGCCGGGGACGAGCTCTCCGCCGACGACGCCTACCTGGCGCTGCGGAACTACGGCGGCTGGCCGTTGCTGCGGGACGCGTTCATCCGGTTCCGCTACGGCGACGGCTTCAGCCACTCGCGCGCCTTCGCGCTGCAGCTCTGCCTGGCCATCGTCCCGTTCCTGATCGCCCTCTCCGGCCTCGCCACCGACCTGGGCGCCGAGTCCGGCGGCGAGGTGGTCGCGGACACCGTCATCGCGCTCACCCCGGGTGCCAGCGAGCCGCTGGTCCGCGAGCTGCTGATGGACGACGAGCGCACCGAGGACGCCGGTGAGCTGGCCCTGGTGCTCGGTCTGATCACCGGGCTGGTCGCGCTGACCACCGCGATGGCCCAGGTCGAGCGCGGCGCCAACCGCATCTACGGCGTCGAGCGGGACCGGCCGGCGCTGCAGAAGTACACCCGGGCCGCGGTGCTGGCGTTCACCGCCGGGCTGCCGGCGCTGTTCGGGTTCCTGATCCTGGTGGCCGGGCGGGCCGCCGGGGAGTCGGCCGAGCACCGATTCGACCTCCCGGGCTGGCTCCGGGTCGGGTGGGACGTGGTGCGCTGGCCGGTGAGCCTGGTGCTGATCGTCTACGCGGTCGGCACGCTGTTCAGGCACTCGCCGCGGCGCAAGCAGCCGGCGCTGTCCTGGCTGCTGTTCGGCGCGGTGGTGGCGACCGTGCTGTGGTGGCTGGCGAGCCTGCTGCTGGCCGGGTACATCCGGGTCAGCGGGAGCTTCGGGGCGACCTACGGCCCGCTCACCGCGATGATGGCGCTGCTGCTCTGGGCGAACCTGACCGGCCTGGCGTTCTTCCTGGGTCTGGCGTTCGCCGCGCAGCTGGAGGCCCGCCGGGTCGGGGCGAGACCGGCCCAGCCGGACCAGTGGGAGCCCGGCCACGACGTGCCCGCGCAACGCACGGCCGGTGTACCGACCGACTCCACGGGGTAAGAACGCGGCACCCCCGACCCCATTGGGAGCGTGCCGTGTCCGACCCGAAGAACCAAGACAACCGCGTGGTGGAACGCGCCGGCTGGGCCCCGGTCCGGCATTTCGCCGGGCGCAGCGTGCTCGGCCTGATCGCGGTGATCGCGGTCGGGCTGGGCTTCGCCGCGCTCCTGCTGCTGGTGCGGTTCCACTGGACGCCGCTGCAGGACCTGGACCACGCGGTCGCCGAGGGCCTGAACCATCAGGTCGCCGGCTCCGCGACGAAGGTGAAGATCCTCCAGCAGATCTCCACGTTCGGCGGGCGGGTCTTCATGACCTCGCTGGTCGCCGTGGTGGTCACGATGCTGCTGATCCGGCGGCGGCCGCGGCTCGCGCTCTACCTGGTGATCACCGGGGTCGGGGCGATGATCCTGGACCCGTCGCTGAAGACGCTGGTCGGGCGGGTCCGGCCGGTGCTGGAGTCGCCGGTCGCGCACGCCCCGGGGAACAGCTTCCCGAGCGGGCACGCGCTGGGCTCGATGATCGTCTACGGGATGCTCGCCCTGGTGCTGCTCCCCGGCGTACGAAATCGGTGGAGGCCTTTGTTCCTGGGGTTTTTTGCCCTGATCGTGGTGCTGATCGGGTTCAGCCGGATCGCACTCGGCGTGCACTTCCTCTCCGACGTGCTGGCCGGCTGGCTGCTCGGGATCGCGTGGATCAGCACGACCGCGTACGCCTTCCGGGTCTGGCGCCGGGAGGCCGGCCACTCCGCCGAGCACGTCCTGCACGACGGCCTCGAACCGGAGGCCGCCCACGACCTCGAGCTCACGCCGGCCGAGCAGGCGGTGCTGCCGCACCCGTGGGTCAAGGGCGCGGAGCTCCTGGTCGGCTGGGTGCTCACGTTCGGCCTGCTCTACGGCCTCGGCTGGACCGTGACCAACTGGAACCCGAGCTGGGACGACGGTTTCTGCCGGTGGCTGCAGACGTTCCGCACGCCGGGCCTGGACCAGGCGAGCTGGGTGTGGAGCAAGGCCGGGGACACCCACGCGATCCTGATGATCTCGCTGGTCTTCTGCCCGCTAGCGCTGGCCCTGTGGCGGCAGTGGCGTCCGGTGCTGTTCCTGGTGCTGGCCATGGTCGGCGAGCTGACCCTGTTCCTGACCAGCGCCGCCGCGGTCGGCCGGCCCCGGCCCGGGGTCGAGCAGCTGGACGGGCAGATGCCCACCTCGTCGTTCCCGTCCGGGCACATCGCCGCGACGATCTGCCTGTGGGTCACGATCGCGATCATCGTGACCGCCCGGCTCCGGCAGCCGTGGCGCTGGATCTTCCCGGTGCTCGCGGTGGTGATGCCGCTCGGGGTCGCGACGTCCCGGATGTACCGTGGCATGCACCACCCGACCGACGTGCTCGGCGCGTGCCTGCTCGCCGCGGCCTGGCTGACCACGCTCTGGTTCGTGGTCCGGCCGAACGCCCACGCGGTCACCGCGAAGGAGGCAGCGGTGGAGAACCGGCAGCTGGTGGACGCCTGATGCGCTTCATGACGTGGAACATCAAGACCGGCGGGGTGGACCGCGGGCAGCGCTTCCGCCTGCCGGCCATCGCCGAGGTGATCACCGCCGAGAAGCCGGACATCCTCACCCTGCAGGAGCTGCGCGACTTCACCCGCAACGACGGGCGGCGGATGACCGAGCTGGCCGGGGCGGTCGGGATGACCCCGTTCCTGGCCCGGTCCGGCCTCGGGATGCCGGTGGCGGTGCTGGTCCGCGATCCGCTGCGGATCACCCACACGGCGAGCGTCACGTGGCGGCTGCACCACGCCGCGGCGGTGGCGGTGGTGTCGACCGGCTCCGGGCCGGTGACCGTGATCAGCGCGCATCTGAACCCGTTCGCGCCGTACCGGCGGATGCGGGAGGCACGCTGGCTGGCCGCGCGCTATGTCCGCGGCGACCGGGTCGTCGTCGCCGGTGATCTGAACGGGCTCGACCCGGTCGCCGACCACACCGCGGCGCTGGCCAGCCAGCCCGCGCTGTTCCGCAAACGCCACCTGCACCGGGACGGGACGGTGGACACCCGGGCGGTGGCCGCCTTCGGGATGACCGACCTGTGGACCACGGCCGGTGACGGCGACGGGCGGACCGTGCCGACCACGCAGGGCGGCGGGCGCGAGTTCGGCGGGATGCGCCTGGACTACGTGCTGGCCACGCCGGCGATCGCGACGACCGCCCACGACATGCGGGTGCTGCGCGGCGGCCCCACCGAGCACGCCTCCGACCACTACCCGGTCCGCCTCGACCTGGACATCTGACGGTTCGCCGCGCGGATCCGCCGGCGCGGCACCACTCAGTGCGGGGCGGTGGCCGGTCGGGTCGGGTGGCCGCTGCTGTGGGCGGCCACGCCCAGGTCGTACGCCGACTCGCCGTGCAGCGCCAGGTCCAGGCCGCCGTGCTCGTCCTCCGGGGTGACCCGGAACCCGATCGTCCGGTTCAGCGCCGTCGCGATCAGCCAGGTCGCCGCGAAGGCGAAGAGCGCGACCGTGACCGCGGCCAGCGCCTGCCGGCCGAACAGCCCGAACCCGCCGCCGAAGAACAGCCCGCGCGGCCCGCCGGTCGCGGTCGCCGTGGCGAGCAGGCCGATCAGGATCGTGCCGAGGAAGCCGCCGACCCCGTGGACCCCGGCCACGTCCAGCGAGTCGTCCAGGCCGAGGCGGTGCTTGAGGCCGACCACGTACCCGCAGAGCGCGCCGGCCGCCACCCCGATCAGCAGCGCGCAGAACGGGTTCACCGACCCGCACGCCGGCGTGATCGCGACCAGCCCGGCCACCGCCCCGGACGCGGCGCCCAGCGTGGTCGCGTGCCCGTCCCGGAGCCGTTCGACGAGCAGCCAGCCGGCGATCCCGGCCGCCCCGGACGCCTGGGTGTTGAAGAACGCCAGCCCGGCCGAGCCGTTCGCGGCGAGCGCCGACCCGGCGTTGAAGCCGAACCAGCCGAACCAGAGCAGGCCCGCGCCGAGCACGACCAGCGGCAGGCTGTGCGGGCGCATCGGCTCCGAGCGGAAGCCCATCCGGTGCCCGAGCACGATCGCCAGGGCCAGGCCGGACGCCCCGGAGTTGATCTCCACGACGGTGCCGCCGGCCAGGTCCAGGATCCGCAGGTGCTGGGTGATCCAGCCGTCCGGGCTGAACACCCAGTGCGCGATCGGCGCGTAGACCACGGTCACCCAGATCGCCACGAAGACCACCCAGGTGCTGAACTTGGCCCGGTCCGCGATCGCGCCGCTGAGCAGGGCGGCCGTGATGATCGCGAACATCATCTGGAAGGCCGCGAAGACCAGCGTGGGCGTCGACCCGGTGACCGAGTCCGGCCCGATGCCGGCCATCCCGGCCAGGCTCAGGTCCCCGATCAGGCCGTGCCCGGTGTCCGGCCCGAACGCCAGCGAGTAGCCGTAGGTCACCCAGATCACGCTGACCACGCTCAGGCAGGCGAACGTCATCATCAGCATGTTCAGGGTGCTCTTGATCCGCACCATGCCGCCGTAGAACAGCGCCAGGCCGGGGATCATCAGCAGCACCAGCGCGGCGCTGACCAGCAGCCAGGCGGTGTCCCCGGAGTTCAGTCGATCGGGCATGCGGGTCAGCGTCGCGGTGATCGGTTTCGGTCCGGGCTCCCGTGCGTTTCTGACGTGTTACAAGCACGTCGCCACGGTGATCCGGCCGGGCGTCGCGCCGGTCCACCCCGCATACTCGCGGCATGACGATCGAGTTCCCGTCGCCGACCCGCGCCGCCGCCGGCACCGCCGACGTCTTCGCGGGCTACCTGTCGTACTTCCGCGAAACGCTGCTCGCCAAGACGTCCGCGCTCCCCGAGGGGGAGCGGCGGACCAGCCGCTTACCTTCCGGCTGGACCCCGGTCGAGCTGGTCAAACATCTTCGGTACGTCGAATTGCGCTGGATCGAGTGGGGATTCGAGGGCGTGGCGTTCGACGACCCGTGGGGCGACCGCAACGTCGACCGCTGGTACGTCGCCCCGGACGAGTCCTTCACCGAGCTGGCCGACGCGCTGCGGGCCCAGGGCGCGCACACCGACGAGGTGCTCGCGAAGAATCCGCTGAGCGCGGTCGGGCAGCCGGGCCCGCGCTGGGACGGCGCCGAGCCGCCCACCCTGGAGCGCATCCTGTTCCACCTGGTCCAGGAGTACGCCCGGCACGTCGGCCACCTGGACGTGGTCGTCGAACTGGCGGTCGGCGCGGTCGGCGAGTAACCGCCGCGCGCCGATCGCCGGACCCGGTCAGATGACCAGGTCACCGACGACGCGGTCGCGGCCGCCGCGCTTGGCGGCGTAGAGGTTGCGGTCGGCCTGGGCGAGCAGCGACGCCGGCGTGCCGTGCCCGTCGCTGGACGTGGTGACCCCGATGCTGGTGGTCACCGGCAGGCTGCCGGTGATCGGACCCCAGGCGTGCGCCCGGATCCGCAGCCGCAGGCGCTCGCAGCGGATCGCCGCGTCCTCCGCGCCGACCCCCGGGAAGACCAGCAGGAACTCCTCGCCGCCCATCCGGGCGGCGAGGGCCAGCCCGGGCGCCGCCTCCTCCAGCAGCTCGGCCACCTGTTGCAGCACGGTGTCGCCGGTGGCGTGCGAGAGCGTGTCGTTGACCCGCTTGAAGTGGTCCAGGTCGATGATTGCGATCGAGAGCGGGCCGTGACCGCCGGCCGCCTCGCCCAGCAGGGCGGGCAGCCGCTCGTTGACGTACCGCCGGTTGTACAGACCGGTGAGCGCGTCGCGGTGAGCCATCTCGCGGAAGTGCTCGCTGGCCCGGCGCGCCTCGTTCGCCTCGAAGACGGCCTGCAGCGCGCGGGCCCGGGCGTCCCGCTGCGCGGAGAGCAGGGCGGTGTTCTCGGTGTGGAAGGCGCGGTGCTCCTCGTACGCCTCGGCGAAGCGGCCGGTCGCGGCGTACAGCGCGGCCTGCTCCTCGCGGATCCGGGCCCGGACCGCGGCCAGCCCACGGTCCTGGCAGAGCCGCAGGTTGGCGTCGAGCGCGGCCTGCGCCTCGGCGTACCGCCCGGCCAGCCGGCGGGCCAGCGCCAGGGTCAGCTGGCACTCGGCGATCGCGTCGCCCTCGTTCGCCGCGACCAGGTCGGCCAGCACCGGGGTGAGCAGCGCCTCCACCTCGTCGTAGTGCCCGCCGAGCAGCTCGACGCGGGCCATCGTGTCCAGCTCGTTCGCCCCGAACCGGTGCCCGGTGCGGGCCTGGAGCTCGTGCATCTCGGCGACCAGCGAGCGGGCGGTCGCCTCGTCCTCGTTCTCATACGCGCTGTAGACCATGTTGTTCAGCGCCAGGATGGTCATCTCCTGGTCGCCGTCGGCCTTGGTGAGCGCGAGGGCCTCCCGCGCCCGCCGGTCGCCCTCGGCCCGCGACCCGGACTCCTCCAGCGCCACCGACAAGGACATCAACAATTGGGTACGCATGGTGACCGGCCACTCGTCGTCCATGTGCGCGACGGCCTGCACGGCGTGCTTGAGCCCGTCGGCGGAGTCGCCGACGTACCGGTAGAACAGGGAGAGCTGGCGGTGCGCCCGGGCCAGCAGGTACGGCGAGTTGTGCTGCTCGGCCCAGGCCTGCACCCGGTGCGCGGTCTGGCCGCCCTCGCCGATCCGGCCCTCCCGCAGGTCGACCGAGGCGAGCAGCAGGTCGGCGCGCTGGCAGAGCTCGTCCGCGCCGAGCTCACCGGCCCGGCGACGGAGCTCGGCGGCCGGATCCCGCACGGTCCGGAACTGCGAGTTGGACCGGCTCTCGAGCTCCGCGACGGCGGCCTCGAGGGCACCGAGCTCGTCGAGCGCGGTGGGGACACAGTTCGCCGTATCGGTCGTCACTGTCCCTACTTCCTGTAGTCGCCGTGACGGCCAAGAATCCGGCTCCACGGTGGCAGGGCGGGTCCCGTCCGGGTGCGATGCGGTTGCGCGGCTCACCGGGCGGTGCAGACCGGGGCGGAGGAGACGAGCTTGCCGGCCGGCGGCTGCACCGCGACGGTGAAGCAGTAGTCCTGCCGCTCGTTCAGGTTGTAGACCTCGTAGCCGACGGCGCCGGCGGCGAGCCGCTGGAACTCGCTCGGCGGCTGCCCGGACCGGCCGCCGGAGATCACCACCGGCCCCTTCGCCGCGGCCGGGTAGACCCAGTTCAGCGACACGCTGGCGCCGTTGTCCCGCAGGGTCACCCGGTCCGGCGAGCCGGGCGCGCCCGGGCCGGCGCTGAACAGGGTCGGTTTGCCGGGCACCGACGGGGCGGCCTGCGGGGTGGTGGCGCCGTCCGCGTCCGGCAGCGTCATGATCACCACGGCGGCGGCGACCGCGACGCCGCCGGCCAGGGCCGCCGCGAGCAGCGCCGGGTGGCCGCCGCGCCGGGCGGCCGGACTGTTCGGCGCCGGCTCGGCGGTGGACGCGTGGGCGGTGCCGACCGGTCCGTAGTCGGGTGCGCGGTAGCCGGGCAGGGGTGGCGGGGTGTCGGCCCGCGCGTGCCGGCCGATCGGGTCCCCCGGCAGGTTCAGGTCGCTCAGGTAGAACGGCTGCTGGTAGACCGTGCCGTTGGGATCGGTGGTCAGATTGTCCGGTGGGGGCTGGGTGGCGTCGTCGAACGTGTCGTCCGGCTTCGGCGGGTACTTCGTGCTCGGCTTGCGCCCGCCCGGGTCGGGCACGGTGGGGCGGCGCGGGAACGGCCGGAAGCCGCCGGGCCGCAGCTCGGTGTCGTCGTCCCGGCCCGGCCGGGTCATCCGCCCGCAGGTGTGCCGGCCCGAGCGCTCGCCCTCGACCAGCGCGGCCGCCTGGCGGGCCAGCGGATGGTCGGCGGGCAGGTGCTCCCGGCTCAGGCGCAGCGCGGTGGCCAGGTGGTCGCGGGACGCCGCGTCCCGCCCGCACTCGCGCTCCATCGCGCCGAGCCGGGCCAGCATCTTGATGCCGGCCGGCGCGGACTCCCCGAAGAGGCGCTGGTGGCGCCGCCACGCGCCGGTCAGCCGGGCGCGGGCGGCGGCACAGTGCCCGGCCGCGTGCTCGGCGGTGGCCAGGTCGGCCTCGGCGGCCAGCACCCGTGCCGACTCCGGGTCGTCCAGATGGGCCAGCGCGCCGACCAGGTCGTGATAGACCAGGGCGGCCCGGCCGTACTGTCCGATGCGGTGCAGGACCGCGGCGTGGGTGGCGGCCGCGGCGACGGTGCGCTCGTCGTTCCGGCCGTGCAACTGCTCCTCGGCGGCGTGCGCGAAGGCGGCCCAGAGCCGGGCCGACTGCGGGTCACCGAGCGCGATCAGGACCCGGGCGAAGAGGGCGGCGGCGACCGCCAGCTCGGCGGTGGCGCGGCGGGGATCGGCGTCGGCGGTGCGCAGGACGTCCGCGAGAACGGCCCGGGCGCCCGTGAGATCGCCGGCTGACGAGAGGGTCTGTGCCTGGGCGGTGAGTTCGGCGAGCGGAGGAGCCACGTATCTCATAGTGCTCGGACGAATACCCTAGGTACAAGTCTTGGGGTGTGACGGCCGGTACCGAGGGGACGGGGTAGAACTTCCGCATGTCTGTCACGACGGTCAAACGCGAACTGCTGATCCGGCACCTCGAAGCGTGGGCGCCGGCCGCGCTGCATCGTGGGCGCCGCGCCATCTATCTGCACGGATACGCCGACGTGGACGCCGGGGCGACGGCCGAGGCGGCGGTCCGGGTGCTCGCCGATCTGCCCGATCTGGCCCGTGGCCGGGAACTGTTCATGGTGGCCGTCGGTGACGACATGACGACAATCACTGCCCGGCTCGCCGAGGTTCAGCGCCAGGCCGGCGCGGGGGCGGGGCTGTCCGTTCTCGCCATCGGGGCTCCGGCCGAGGTCGCGCTCCGGGCCGCCGGGGCCAAAGGCGTACCCACGCTGGGTTTTCTCGATGCCGGGAGCGCGAGTGAACCGCCCGCCGTGGCCACCGTGACGGCCCTGGCCGAAGGCCGGCCGGGGGAGGCGCTGCTGGTGTTGCCGGCGGGCTCGCCGGTGGAGCCCTATCGGGACGCGTTCCCGTTGCTCACCGCGGCGGAGCTGGCCGTCGGCGAGGAGCCCGGTGAGGTGGTGGTGTTCGCGACCGCGTCGGGCAAGAGCCTGGAGCAGTTCAAGGAGGCGCTCTGGGCCGTCGACGAGTTCGCCGGGGTGCGGTTGCGCGACCCGGGCGACCCGGAACGGCACCTGATCGACATCTCGCTGCAGCCGCACCCCGGCCCGTTGCGCCGGGAGATCCTGGCGCACCTGGCCGAGGTGGGTGCGGCGACGGTCAGCGACCTGCGTACGTTCACGCTGACCGAGACGGTCTATCGAGCGGCCGACGCGAACCGGGTTCTGCACCTGATGCTCGACGCCGGCACGGTCACCCGCGACCCGGCGACCGGCCGGCTCGGCGGGGACGTGCTGATCAGCGCGTCATGACTTGGACCGGGACTTGTCCTGCTTCCAGGACAGCGGGCCGGGCAGGTCGACGCGGTGCGCGCGGGTCTTGGAGTTCCAGGACCAGCGGCCGATCTTGAAGCTCCACGACGAGTAACCGTTCTCGGTGAAGTTCAGGATCAGCGGACCGAACTTCTTGCGGCTACGGAATACGAGGCCCATCGGAACGTCTCCTTCGGGGGGAACAGCTGTGCGATGACAGCACGATTCCCGATCAGACGTTTCGACAAACGTCAGCGTCTCAGCGCGGTTGCCACGCGTCCGGGCGCGTCGTCAGTTTGCGGACGTGCGCGGGCATCCGGCCGCTGATCAACTCGGCGAGACTCACCTCGTCGACCACCTCGCGGACCGCGGCACGCACCGCGACCCAGAGGTTCGGCAGGTTCTCCGCGGCGCCGGTGTACTGCGTCTCCTCCGGACGGAGGCCGCGCACACCGGCGAGCGGTCCGTCGACCGCCCGGAGAATCTGGCCGATCGTCACGTCCCGTGGTGGGTGGGACAGCGTGTACCCACCCTCGGCACCTCGCTGCGCCCGCACCACCCCGGCGCGGCGTAGATCGGCGAGCACCGCCTCGAGGAACTTGCGGGGCATTTCCTGGTCCTGGGCAATGGCCTGGGCGGACATCAGTGCCGGGTAGGCCTGCGCCAAACTGAGCGCTGCCCGGACCGCATAGTCGCCGCGCGCGGAGATCTGCACGCGACTATTCTGCCCCCTCGTCGCATCCGGGATGCACATACCCCAGGGCGATGTGGGAATTAACCCTCAGTCAGTGGGCAGTCGCGGTCCGGGGATGCCCCCGGGTGGGTCGGGTGGCCCGCCCCGGAAGTGCCCCGGGCTGAGTCCGGTCTCCCGGTGGAAGAACCGCCCGAAGTTGGTCGGCTCCCCGAACCCCAGGCTGCGACCCACCTCCGCCACCGACAGCTCGGTGGCGGCGAGGAGCCGGCGGGCCTGCAGGGCCACCCGGTCGTCGACCACCTGTTTGGCGGTCCGCCCGGTCACCGCGAGGCTGGCCCGGGTCAGGGTGCGCACCGAGCAACCCAGCTCGGCCGCGTAGTCCTCGACCCGGCGGCTGTGCGGATAACCGTCCTCCAGGCGTCGCCGGAACCGCTCGAACGTGCGGGTCTCGACGTTGCCCGGATCGTCACCCGAGCCGTCCAGCAGCCGGATCCGCAACAGCAGTGCGGCCAGCTGATGGTGCAGCAGGGCGGCGGCGATCCGGCCCGGCGGCCCCGCGGCGTCGGCCGCGAGGTGGTCGAACGCGGCGCGGAAGACTTCCGGGTCCGGCAGGACGAGCGGTGACCGCCCCGGCCCATCCGGATCGTCCGGGAACAGCCCGGGAAGTTCCTCCGGCCCGAACAGCCCCGGCCGGAACACGACCGTGGCGGTGTCCGGCGGTGGACTGCCCGTCTCGAAGTGGACGGCCTGACCCGGACGCACCCAGAGGAGCGTTCCCGGCCCGGCCAGGTAGGAGGTGAAATCTACGTCGGCATGCAAGGGCCCCGTGGTGGTCAGCACGAGCGCGTGGCACTCGAGTAACCCGGTGGCGGATCCCGCCACCACCGGCAGGGCGCAAGCACCGACCCCCGCCCAGTCGGGCGGTGTACTGGCTGGCGCGCGCTCAGCGCGATGAATGAGTGCTGGCATCGTGCCTGACGGTAACCGTCGATGGCCGTTAACGCATCCCTTACCGCACCGACCGGGCTATTTGTCCGATTAGTGGCTCGGTATTCGCTATACGTCCGATTCCGATTCCTTTTCGGAGATCCAGACTTTTCCCCCGGATAAAGGGCGACCCGCACGGACCGGCAGTGTCCGTACGGGTCGCCCTTGGCCGCTTTCCAGTGGGACTGCCTGTCACCTACCGGCGAGCAGGCGGTTGACCGCCGCATCCACGTCCAGATGCTCTGATTCCCGTCCACGCGGCACCACCACATAGGTGCGCCGCAGGAATCGGACGAGGACACTGCGCGGCACTTCGAACAGCGCGTTGCCGTCAGGTGACGACAACGCCAGCGCGACGAAATCCCCCCGCGGCGTGGCCCACGGCCACACCCGGACGTCGCCGATACCAGCCGGCTCGTCGAGCCCGGTAACCAGCAGTTCCCTAGCGAATGACCAGCTCACGGCTTCCCCACCGGCTGATTCCGCGTGGAACAACACATGGACCGCATAAGGGTCCGCCGGGTCGTAGCGCAGACTGGCGCGCACCGGCAGTGCCGTCGCGTCTGGTGCTACGAGCCGCAGCGAGGTCTCGACCTCGACGGTCGTTGGACGAATGGTACTCATGGACGAACTCCCCCCGGCACCGCTGCGAGGCTGGTGAACCCCGCGTTTCCCATACTCAGGTGATCCCTGTCGTTACGCTCCGCCATACGCTGATCTCACCCAGTAGTGGGAAGACGGTTCCGAAAACCTCTCCGCCCAGGACGCAATTAGATATCTTGTCCTGTTCTGCCCATGTACTCGGTTCCGCCCGGCGTCGGGTGGTCCAGCAGTTGACTTACTCCGGTAACGTCCATTCGTCCCGGGCGGTGACGGGGCCCCGGGACACTGGGGGATGAAATGGGTGTAAAACCGGACGTGAAGGCTACTGACGTGCGTCTGCTCGACCGTATCCGTTCCACTCCCACCGGGCGGCTCGCTCTGAAGATCGGCGTCGGGGTGCTGGGTGGCCTGGTCGTCGCCGTCGGCATCGTGCTGATCCCGTTCCCCGGGCCGGGGTGGGCCATCGTGATCCTCGGCCTGGCCATCCTGGCCGTCGAGTTCGTCTGGGCGAAGAACCTGCTCGCGTTCACCAAGCGGCACGTGAAGAACTGGACGCAGTGGATCGGCCGGCAGAGCCTGCCGATGCGCGGGCTGATCGGCGTCGTCGGCATGGTCTTCGTGGCCGCGATCGTGTACTTCGCGGTACGGCTCAGCCTCGGGATCGACCTGATCCAGGTCGGGCAGGACTTCGTCGACAAGCATTAGGCCAGCTTCCGCCGGTCGGCGGCGCCGCGGGCGAGATCGCCGTTCCCGCCTGCGGGAACCCCCGATTCGCGTGAGCGGTTCGGCGTCCGGTAGAGTTCCTTCTCGTTGAGGGCGATTAGCTCAGCGGGAGAGCGCTCCGTTCACACCGGAGAGGTCACTGGTTCGATCCCAGTATCGCCCACAAGTATTTTGAGCTTCGCAAAGGCCTGCCGCGATGATCCATTGCGGTGGGCCTTTCGTCATGTTTGCCGGAGATCGGCGTAGCGTGCACCCGGCGCGATCGCCGGGCGGTCCGTGGCCGATCACGCTCGCGCGCGGAGGTGGTCGGCGGCACCGACCGGATGCGAACGGCGTCCGCCTGCTCGATGGCGAGGTGCGACGACTCCGCCGCGCGGGAGCATGCGCGAGCCGGCCGGCATTTCGGCCGGGGTGTGCGGCCGGCTGCCGTGGTGAGTCCGGCCGGGCTCAGGCGTTCAGGCGGCGGTCCGGTTGCGGGGCGAGGCGGGCCAGGATCTCGGCCAGGTCGGCGGCGACCGCGTCGGCGACGCGCAGGTCCGCGGCGGTGTAGCTGCCGGGGCTGTGCAGCAGGTTGAGGCAGCCGAGGAAGCGGCCGTCCTGGGCCACCACCGCGTTGATCGCCGCGCCGAGCCGCAGCGCGGCCAGGGTGTCGTGGTGTTCGAACGCGTCGGACTCCGGGTCGCCCGGGTCGTCGGTGAGGTAGGACTCCCGCCGGACCACGCACTGGTCGATCCAGTCGGCGCCGAGGCCGGCCGAGACGCCGCCGGGCCGGTAGACCTCGGGCATCGAGGTGTAGATCCGGACCAGGTCCTGGCTGCCGGGCCGCCACAGCGAGACGGTGGCGAGCCGGGCGCCGATCTGGGCGACGGCACGCCCGACGGCGGCGGTGATCGCCGCGCGGTCGGTCGCCGTGATGGTGAGATCGACGACGGCCTCGTCGACGGGCACGGGCACGGGAACCTCGGCGGGGGCGGGTCGGGGTGCGGGAACGTCGTCGGCGGCGGGTGGTGGCGGAGCGGCGGACCGGCTGACGAGCATCACGCCGGCGACGGCGATGCAGCCGCCGATGACGGCGGCCGGGGTCGGGGCCTGGTCGAGCAGCAGCCAGCCCAGGGTGATGGAGATCAGCGGCACGGCGAAGAGCAGCGAGCCGCCCTCGGCGACGCTCGTCTCGGCCAGGGCCCGGGCCCAGAACACGTAGGCGAGCGCGGTGCTGACCAGCACGAGCACGGCGAGCGCGAGCCAGGTGCGGCCCTGCCAGGCGGCGAGGTGCAGGTCGAGCGGGGCCGGCGGCAGGGTCAGCAGGCCACCCCACAGGCAGCCCCAGAAGACCATCTCGATCGCCGGAATCCGGCTGAGCAGGGGCTGCTGCCAGATAAGGTAGAGCGCGAGGATCAAGGCCGCAAACAGGATGATCAGTGCGTTCCAGCCGAGGCCGAGACGCCCCCCGCCGAAGACCGCGACCATCGCCACGCCGGTCATCGCGACGATCGTCCCGGCGATGCCGCGGGGTGTGATCCGTTCACCGAGCAGCAGGCGGCCGAGGATCAGTGCGAAGACCGGTGACGTGTTCAGCAGCAGGCTCGTCGTCCCGGCGGGCACCGTCGTCTGCCCGATGTTGAGCAGGGTGCCGTAGGCGGCGTAGCCGATCGCCGAGACCCCGAAGGCCCGGAGCAGGTCGCCGCGCCGGGCGACCAGCCGCCGGCGCCGGATCAGCAGGTAGAGCCCGAGCACCAGGGCCGCCCCGAGGAAGCGCACCGGGGTCAGGTCGAGCGGGCTGATCACCCGCAGGAGCTCACTGGTCGCCACGTAGGTGGGCGCTGACGTGATCACCATCAGGGTGCCGGGACGACGAAGCCAGGCCAACTGCACGGACGTTCCCCACCCCGGTCGGTTACATGATCTTTACAGGCCGCCATTGCGAACCCTAGGCGTTATTCGTACGGTACATCAAATAACTTGTACAGTCGTTTGATTAGGCGCCTCGGAAGGGTCACCGTGATAGCTCGCTCGAACACTCCCGCCAGCGGTGTGTTGTCGCGTCGCTCGCTGCTCGCCGGCTCCGGCCTGGCGGTGCTGTCCACCGCCTTCCTGGCGGCCTGCGGCAGTGGCGGATCGGCGCTGCCGGCCGCCTCCGGAGCGGCGACCGGCACCGCCAAGCAGGGCGGCACGCTGCGGATCGCCCGGCCGCCGGCCTCGACCGCGGAGACGCTCGACCCGGCCAGCTCACTGTCGGCGTACGAATATCTCGGCGCCCTCTACAACCGGCTGGTCAAGCTCGACGAGGCCGGCAGCGTCCAGCCCGACCTGGCCGCCTCCTGGGAGACGTCCGCGGACGCCAAGACCTGGACCTTCACCCTGCGCACCGGGGTCACCTGGCACGACGGCAAGTCGTTCACCGCACAGGACGTCGTCTACTCGATCCAGCACATCCTGGACCCGGCGACCAAGTCCCCGCAGGCCGCGGTGCTTTCCACCTTCGTCGACGGCAAGTCGGTCACGGCCCGGGACGCCGGCACCGTCGTCTTCACCCTGTCCGCGCCGAACGCCGAGTTCGCCAGCCTGCTGACCAGCTACAACTGCTACCTCATCCCGGACGGCTCGGCCGCCACGATCGGCAGCACCGGCATCGGCACCGGCCCGTTCAAGCTCGTCTCGTTCCAGGCCGCCGGACCCGGCAAGGTGGCCCGCAACGACTCCTACTTCGGGGGCAAGGCGAAGCTCGACACCATCGAGTTCTCCTCCATCCCGGACACCCAGGCCCGGGTGAACGCGTTGCTGGCCGGGCAGATCGACTTCATCTCCCAGACCAACCTCGACTACGCCACCTCGCAGACCGTGCTGGCCTCGGCGAGCGCGACGGTCGCCGCGGTCAAGAACGCCCAGTGGTACACCGTGCCGATGCTGAACACCTCGGCCGAGTTCCGTAACCCGCTGGTCCGCAAGGCGCTGGCGCACGCGTACAAGCCGGCCGACGTGCTGCAGCTCGCCGTGCACGGCAGCGGCACCATCGCCCGCAACAACCCGGTCCCGCCGACCGACGCCTACTACCTCGACTACGGCCTGGACTACGACCCGGACCTGGCGAAGTCGCTGCTCCAGCAGGCCGGCATGGCCTCGCTCGCGGTGGACATCTACACCTCCAGCTACGACTCGGTGCTCAGCCCGCTGGCCCTGGCGCTCAAGGGCAGCGTCGCCGGCGCCGGGATCACCCTGACCGTGAAGAACTCCTCCGCGGACTCCTACTACACCGACGTGTGGATGAAGAAGCCGCTGATGACCAGCTACTGGTACACCGGGCGGCCGATCGACCAGCTGCTCAACCAGCTGTTCCGGTCCGGGTCGTCGTACAACGAGAACGCGTACGCCAACCCGCAGCTGGACCAGACCCTGGACGCCGCCCGGGCCACCGTCGACGTGGCCAAGCGCAAAACCCTCTACCAGGACGCCCAGAAGATCCTGGTCGACGACGGCGCGGTGCTGACCCCGTTCTTCGCCGACCGGCTGGTCGGGATCAGCAAGAACGTCGCCGGGTACCGGGAGCACGGCTTCGAGTTCGACTACCTCGCCATCGGCCTGGTGGCATAGCCGATGGTGATCCGCATGGTGCTCACCCGGCTGGGCTGGGCGCTCGTCACGATCCTGCTCTCCGCGGTGCTCGTGTTCGTGGCGATCCAGTCCCTGCCCGGTGACGCGGCCACCCAGATCCTGGGCCAGAACGCGACGCCGGAGGCGGTGGCCACCCTGCGCGCCCAGCTCGGCCTGGAGCAGCCGCCGGTGCAGCGCTTCCTCAGCTGGTTCGGGAACGCGGTGACCGGGGACTTCGGCACCTCCCTGGCCAGCGGGCATCCGGTCGGCTCCGAGGTCGGGCGGGCGCTGCTGAACACCTCGTTCCTGGCCGCGGTGACGATCCTGGTCGGTTTCGTGCTGGCCTGTGTGCTCGGCCTGGTCGCCGGCGTCTACCGGGACCGCTGGCCGGACTCGGTGATCTCCACGCTGGCGCTGGTCGGGATGAGCGTGCCCGAGTTCATCGTGGCCACCCTGCTGGTGCTGCTCCTGGCGATCACGTTTCCGGTGTTCCCGGCCGTGGTCACCGCCGGGTCGAACGCGACCATCGGCCAGCTGCTCCCGTCGATGGCGCTGCCGTCGCTGGCCCTGGTGCTGGTGTCGGCGGCGTACATCATCCGGATGATGCGGACGTCGGTCATCGACGTGATGGAGACCGACTTCGTCCGGACCGCCCGCCTCAAAGGGGTGGCCCCGGCCCGGCTGATCCTGCGGCACGTGGTGCCGAGCGCCATCCTGCCCACCCTGAACGTCATCGCCATGAACGTGGCCTGGCTGATCGGTGGCGTCGTGGTGGTCGAGAGCATCTTCAACTACCCCGGCCTGGGCACCCTGATGATCCGCTCGGTGCAGAACCGGGATCTGCCGGTCATCCTGCTGATCGCGGTGCTCAGCGCGGTGACGTACGTGGTCTGCAACCTGCTCGCCGACCTCGCGGCCATCCTGCTCAACCCGCGTCTGCGCTACCCGAGGAGAGTGCGATGACCGCCACCCGGCTGGTCCGTTCCATCCTGCGGTCCAAGTCCGCCACCATCGGGTTCGCCCTGGTGCTGATCCACCTGGTGCTCGCGATCCTGGCCCCGGTGCTGGCCGGGTACGACCCGGTCGTCAACGACCCGGCCGCGGTCCTGCAACTGCCTGGCGGGGCGTACCCGCTGGGCACCGACACGCTGGGCCGCGACATCCTCTCCCGGACCCTGTACGGCGGCCGGTACGCGCTGACCACCAGCCTGACCGCGACCGCGCTGGTGGTCCTGCTCGGCACGGTCATCGCCGGGATCGCCGCCTACCACGGCGGCCGGCTGGACAACCTGATCACCCGGGTCCTCGACTCGATCCTGGCCGTACCGGCCATCCTGTCGCTGCTCGTGGTGGTGACCGTCCTCGGCTCCGGCACCTGGGTGCTGATCATGGCGATCGTGGTGGTCTACACCGGCGGAGTGATCCGGATCGTCCGGGCCGCGGCGATGGACGTGCTGCCCCGGGACTTCGTCACCGCCGCCCGCGCCCGCGGCGAGGGCGCCTTCCACATCCTCTTCCGCGAGGTGCTCCCGAACATCCTCGACGTGGTCCTGGTGGAGTTCGCGATGCGCGCCTCCTGGGTGCTGTTGCTGATCAGCTCCCTGTCGTTCCTCGGGTTCGGCGCGAACCCGCCGACCCCCGACTGGGGCCTGATGGTCGCGGAGAACCGCAGCCTGATGGGGCTGGTACCGCTCGCCACCGTCGCGCCGATGGTGTCACTGGCGACCCTGATCGTCGGGCTCAACCTCGCCTCCGACGGGCTCGCCAAGAGCCTCGGAGTGGACCGGATGAAGGAGATCGCCGGATGACGGCCGTCGTCGACATCAAGGACCTGGGCGTCTCCTACACCTCCGGGAGCGGCCAGGTCGACGTGCTCAGCGAGGTGACCCTGAGCCTCGGCCGCGGCGACGTGCTGGGCCTGGTGGGCGAGTCGGGCTCCGGCAAGTCCACCCTGGCCGGAACCCTGCTCGCCGCGCTGCGGACCTCGTCGTTCATCTCCTCCGGGACCGTCACGGTCGAGGGCCGCGACGTGTTCGGGCTCACGGGCCGGCAGCTGCGCGAGTTCCGGTCCACCACCGTCGCGATGGTGCCGCAGAACGCCGGCGCCGCGCTGACCCCGACCATGCGGATCGTGGACCAGCTCGCCGAGGCCTTCGCCAAGGACGGCAAGGCCACCCGCAAACAGCGGCGGGATCGGGCCGAGGAACTTCTCCGGATGGTCCGGCTGCCGAACCCGGCGGCCGCCCTGGACCGGTACCCGCACCAGTTCTCCGGCGGGCAGCAGCAGCGCATCGGCATCGCGATGGCGCTGGCCGCCCGCCCGTCGCTGCTGGTCCTGGACGAGCCGACCACCGGCCTGGACGTGGTCACCCAGGCCGCGATCCTGGACACGCTGTCCCGGCTGCACCGCGAACTCGGCATGTCGATGGTCCTGGTCAGCCACGACCTCGGCGTGATCGACCGGATGTGCACCCACATCGCCGTGCTGCGCCGGGGCCGGATCGTCGAGTCCGGCCCGACCCGGGACGTGCTGAGCGGCCCGCGACACCCGTACACCCGGGGGTTGATCGCCAGCGTCCCGCGGATCGCCGTGCCGGGCATCCCGCCGAGCCTCGACGACGCGGCCATTGACCGGGGCGAAGAGCAGACCGAAACCCCCTTGCTGGTACGGCAGCCGCCCACCGAAACGGCCACCGTGCTCGAGATCCGTGGCCTGAGCGTCGACTACCGGCCCAGACACGTCCCGGGAACCGGTCCCACCGTCCAGGACGTCGACCTGGACGTGTCCGCGGGCGAGATCGTCGCGCTGGTCGGCGAATCCGGCTCCGGCAAGTCGACGATCGCGAACGTGGTCGCCGGCCTGCAACGCCACGAGGCGGGCACCCTCACCCTCGGCGGCGACACCCCGCTGGCACCGACCGTGGCCAAGCGCACCCGGGACGTACGCCAGGCCGTGCAGTTCATCTTCCAGAACGCCGACACCTCGCTCAACCCGCGCCGGACCGTCCGGGACAGCGTCAACCGTCCGCTGCGTCTGTTCGACATCCGCGGCCGGTCGGTGGAGTCCGCGCTCGCCGAGGTCGACCTGGCCGCCGGCTACGCCGAACGGCTCCCCGGGCAGCTCTCCGGCGGCCAGCGGCAGCGGGTCGGCATCGCTCGCGCGATGGCCGCCGAACCGAGCCTGGTCCTGGCCGACGAGATCGTGTCGGCGCTGGACGTGTCGGTGCAGTCGTCGATCCTGCGGCTGATGGACCGGCTCTCCCGGGAGAAGGGCCTCGGCGTCCTGTTCATCACCCACGACCTGGCCGTGGTCCGCGCGGTCGCCGACCGGATCGTGGTGCTCTATCTGGGCCGGGTGGTGGAACGCGGGCGGGTGGACGACATCTTCGGCGCGGTGTGCCACCCGTACACCCGGATCCTGCTGGACGCGGTGATCGAGCTCGGGGACGACCACGCCGCGGTCGCGCCGCCCCGGCAGGACGAGATCCCGGACGCGCCGCCCGAGCACGGGTGCGCGTTCGCCAGCCGCTGCCCGATCGTCCGGGACGTGTGCCGGACGAACACGCCCCCGGCCCTCCAGGTCACCGACACCCACACCATCCGCTGCCACGCCGAGGTGACCGAACTCGCGTCGCGCGGCACCGTAGGAGCCGAATGATGAGAATCGCCACCGAGTTCCCCCGGACCGTCACCGTCCGGGAGCACGTGTGGATCCCGATGCGGGACGGGACCCGGCTGGCCGCCACCATCTGGCTGCCCGACGACGCGGACCGGAATCCGGTGCCGGTGCTGCTGGAGTACCTGCCGTACCGCCGGGGTGACTGGACGGCGCCCCGGGACGCGCAGCGGCATCCCTGGTACGCCGGCCACGGGTACGCCTCGGTCCGCGTCGACATCCGCGGCAGCGGCGACTCCGAAGGCGTCATGCTCGACGAGTACCACGCGCAGGAGCAGCAGGACGGCGTCGACGTGATCGCCTGGCTGGCCGCGCAGCAGTGGTCGACCGGCAAGGTCGGCATGTTCGGCATCTCCTGGGGCGGATTCAACGCGCTGCAGGTCGCCGCCGAACGGCCCGCGGCGCTCAAGGCGATCGTCACCGTCTGCTCCACCGACGACCGGTACGCCGACGACGTGCACTACTACGGTGGCGCGCTGCTCGGCATCGACATGGCCGCCTGGTCGGCCACCATGCTCGCCTTCCAGAGCCGGCCGCCGGCCCCGTGGCGGGTCGGTGACGCGTGGGAGCCGATGTGGCGGGAACGGCTGGAGGCGCTCCGGCCGTACGCCGAGATCTGGATGTCGCACCAGGAACGTGACGACTACTGGCGGCACGGGTCGGTCGGCGAGGACTACTCCCGGATCGAGGCGGCGGTGCTCGCGGTCGGGGGCTGGGCGGACCCGTACCGTAATGCGGTTTTGCGTTTGATGGAGAACCTGGACGCGCCGTGCCGCGGGCTGATCGGTCCGTGGTCGCACCAGTACCCGGACATCGCGCGCACCCCGGGCCCGACCATCGGCTTCCTGCAGGAGACGCTGCGCTGGTGGGACCACTGGCTCAAGGACGCCGACAACGGGGTGATGGACGAGCCGCCGCTGCACGTCTACCAGCAGGACTCGGCCCGGCCGGCGACGCACTACCCGGAACGGCCCGGGACCTGGGTCGCGTTGCCCGGCTGGCCGTCCGCCGAGGTGCCCGACCGGGTCTTCAACCTGGCCCGGGACACCCGCACCCTGGCCGCGGGCCCGGACGGGCTGGTGCTCGTCGACACGCCGCAGCACACCGGGGTGGACGCCGGCCGGTGGTTCCCGTTCGGCAACCGCTCCGACCTGCCGCCGGACCAGCGCGCCGAGGACGGCCGGTCGGTCGTCTTCGACACCCCGCCGCTGGCGGAGGACCTCAACATCCTCGGTTTCCCCCGGCTGCGGCTGCGGGTCGCCGCCAGCGGTCCACGGGCCAACGTGGTGGCCCGGCTCTGCGACGTGGCGCCCGACGGCTCGTCCACGCTGATCACCCGCGGCGCCCTGAACCTGGCCCGCCGGGACGGCATGGACCGGGCCGACGAGCTCACCCCGGGGGAGTGGACGGACGTGACGTTCGACCTGACCGCGATCGGGTGGACGGTCCCGGCCGGGCACCGGCTGCGGGTGGCGCTGTCCACGACGTACTGGCCGTGGGTGTGGCCGCACGGCGCCCGGGTGGCGGTCACCGTGGACCCGGCGGCCAGCGAACTCGTGGTCGGTGACCTGGCCCCGGCGGCTCTGGACCGGCCGCATCCCGGATTCGGTGAGCCCGAGCAGGCCGCACCGCTGGCGATCGTGGCCGGTCCGCCGCCGGCGGTCCGGCCCGAGCGGGAGGTCCGCTACGAGCCGGAGTCCGAGCGGTGGGTGCTGACCGTCGACCCGAACTACGGCGGCAACCGCACCTTCCCCGACGGGCTGACCTACCGGGAGTCCGCGCTGGAGCGGTACACCATCGCCGGGGACGATCCGCTGTCGGCGACCGCCGAGTCGCAATGGACGATCGGCCTGGAACGCGGCGACTGGCGGGTCACCATCGACACCAGCTCGGTGATCACCGCCACCGCCACCCACTTCCGGTTGTCCAACGAGGTCCGGGCCACGCTGGGGGATATCGTCTGGTTCGAACGGACCTACGTGACAGACATCGATCGTTCCTCGGTATGACGCCGCACGGGACAACAGAAGGGTTCCATCTGTGGTGACCGACGCAAGCGGTTCCGGCCGGCCGAGAGCGAAGGCGAAGCCCGAGGCCGAGCGCCAGCGGCACCCCACCGAGGTCCGGCGCCGGCTGGTGATCGAGTCGGCCCGTGACCTGATCGCCGACAAGGGGCTGTTCAACGTCAAGGTCCGGGACATCTCGGCGGCCTGCTCGGTCTCGCCCGGCACGATCGTCTACCACTTCCGCAGCCTCGACGAGGTGCTCTGGGAGGTGATCAAAGCGGAGACCGCGGACTTCTACGTGCCGTTGCAGGAGAGCGTCCGCGACTCCGACGACCCGGTGGCGCAGCTGTTCACCTTCCTCGCCGGCATGTTCGAGGACAACGCGGACACCCGCCGGCACTGGCTGATCTGGCTGGACTTCTGGGCCGCGGCGTCCCGGGAGGACTCCTACGGCGAATGGATGAACACCCACTACGACGGTTGGCGTGGCGCGCTGCGGGAGATCGCCGAACGCGGCACCGAACTGGGCGTCTTCACCTGCGCCGACCCGGTCGCGTTCGCGATCGAGACGGCGGCGCTGGTCGACGGGCTGGCGGCGCAGTGCTACTCCCGCAAGTCGCGGATCAGCGTCTCCGAGGCGCGGGTCCGCCTGATCGCCGCGGTCGCGTCCCGGTTGAACATCGATCCGCCGTCGTTGAGCGCCCGGCAGTAGGTCCAGGACCCGGGCAGGTGGTCAGGGCCGGTGGCGGGCCCACTTCGCGCATTCCTCGCCGTGGGTGGCCGTGCGGTCGGCGGCGTTGTCGAGGTTCGCACGGGAGCAGGGCCGCCTCGTCGGACCGGTCCGTCGATCTGGTGTGCCAGCGGAAGTAGGCGCACAGACATCGACCCGCGTTTCATTCCTGTGGGATGAGGCGCGGCACGCGCGTCGCGGCACACGATCGGGGACCACCACCGCGACGATGTCGTCGCCAGACGGCGAGATCCCCGGTGCTGAGTTTGTCCGGGGAGGCGCGCGTGGCCGGCCATGCAGTCGATACCCGCGGGGGACGGGGCAGACGCCGTCTCGCCGCGGCAACCGTCCTCGCCCTGGCCGCCGGCCTGCTGACGGCCTGCGGCGACGACAGCGGTGTCCCGGTCATCACCTGGTACATCAACCCCGACAACGGCGGGCAGGGCCGGCTCGCCGAGCGATGCGCGGCCGACGCCGGCGGGTCGTACCGGGTCGACGTCCAGGTGCTGCCGAACGACGCGTCCCAGCAGCGGGAGCAGTTGGTCCGGCGGCTGGCGGCCAAGGACAGTTCGATCGACGTGATGAGTCTCGACCCGCCGTTCGTCGCGGAGTTCGCCAACGCCGGATTCCTGCGGCCGTTCGACCCGGCGGACGCCGCGACGCTGACCAAGGACGTGCTGCGCGGCCCGCTGCAGACCGCGTACTGGAAGGACCAGCTGGTCGCCGCGCCGTTCTGGGCCAACACGCAGCTGCTCTGGTACCGCAAGTCGGTCGCCCGGGCCGCCGGTGTCGATCCGGCCGCGACCAGTTTCACCTGGGACGCGATGATCAGCGCGGCGGTCGGCCAGCACAAGGTGATCGGGGTGCAGGCCAACCGCTACGAGGGCTACATGGTCTGGATCAACGCGCTGGTGGCGTCGGCGGGCGGCGAGATCCTCGGTGACGTGGAGGCCGGCAAGGACGCCAAGCCGCAGATCGCCGGGCCGGCCGGCGACGAGGCGGCCCGGGTGATCGGTGACCTGGCCCGGTCGGCGGCGGCGCCACCGGCCATGTCGACGATGGGCGAGGAGGAGGCCCGCTCGGCCTTCCAGGGCTCGTCCGGCGGCTTCATGGTCAACTGGCCGTACGTGTACAACGCCGCGAAGGAGTCGGTCGCGTCCGGCGGCATCACCCAGGACGTGCTCGACGACATCGGCTGGGCCCGGTACCCGCGGATGGCCGCCGGCCTGCCGAGCAAGCCGCCGCTGGGCGGCATCAACCTGACCGTCGGCGCCTTCACCAAGTACCCCGAACAGGCCCTGGACCTGGTCCGTTGCGTCACCTCGCTGCCGAACACCATCGCGTACATGCTGGACGCCGGCAATCCCGCGGCGCGCGGGGCGGCGTACGACGATCCGGGGGTACGCAAGGCGTACCCGATGGCCGAGGTGATCCGTCAGTCGATCAACGACGCCGGGCCGCGGCCGATCACGCCGTACTACAACGACGTCTCCACCTCGGTGCAGATCACCTGGCACCCGGCCACCGACGTCACCGCGCCCGCGACGCCCGAGGAGTCCGCGACCTTCATGTCCGATGTCCTGCAGGGCAAACGGCTGCTGTGAGCTGAGAGGAGCATCCGCATGGCGCTGACCGAGGTCCGGGTCGCTCCACCGGCACCGGAACCCGCCGAGATCACCGACCGTGCCCGGCGCGAACGGCGGCTGGGGCTGACCCTGTCGGCACCGGCGTTCCTGGTCATGGTGTTCGTGACCGCCTATCCGCTGATCTACGCGGTGGTGCTGTCGCTCTACAACTACCGGCTGACCGACCCGGCCGGGCGCGAGTTCGTCGGGCTGCGCAACTACGGCACCGTGCTGACCGACCCGGTGTGGTGGACCGACTTCGGCACCACGCTGATCATCACGGTGGTCAGCGTCGCGGTCGAACTGGTGCTCGGCTTCGCGTTCGCGTTCGTGATGTACCGGATCGTCCGGGGCCGGTCGCTGGTCCGCACCGGGATCCTGATCCCGTACGGGATCGTCACGGTCGTCTCCGCGTACATCTGGCAGTTCGCCTTCCAGCTGGACTCGGGTTTCGTGAACCAGTGGCTCGGGCTGGGCACCTTCAACTTCTTCGGCCAGCGCTGGTCGGCGCTGTTCGTGATCGTGCTGTCCGAGATCTGGAAGACCACGCCGTTCATCTCGCTGCTGCTGCTCGCCGGGCTGGTGCAGGTGCCGGAGGAGTACCAGGAGGCGGCCCGGGTCGACGGCGCCACCGCGTGGCAGCGGCTCTGGCGGGTGACGCTGCCGAACATGAAGGCGGCCATCATGGTCGCGCTGCTGTTCCGCACGCTGGACGCGTGGCGGATCTTCGACAACCCGTTCATCATGACCCGCGGCGCGAACGACACCGAGACGCTCTCGTTCCTGGCCTACCGGCAGAACGTCACGCTGGTCAACATGGGCGCCGGCTCGGCCGTCTCGGTGCTGCTCTTCCTCACCGTCGTGGTGATCGCGTTCATCTTCGTCAAGGGCTTCCGCACCGATCTCTCCCAGGTTCGAGGTGATCAGTGATGGCGACGGATCGCCGGGTCAGCGGCTGGTGGACCGTCGGGGGTCTGCTGATCCTGGTCTGGGCGCTGTTCCCGCTGCTCTGGATGGTCTCGCTGTCGTTCAAGGACCCGGACACGTTCCGCGGCGGGACGCCGACGTTCTTCCCGAAGACCTGGGTGTGGGACAACTACCGGACGGTCTTCGCCGACTCGCTGTTCACCAGCGCGCTGCGCAACTCGGTCGGGATCGCCCTGATCGCCACCGGGCTCGCGGTGGTGATCGCGATGTTCGCCGCGTACGCGATCGCCCGGATGACGTTCCCCGGCAAGAAGTTCCTGCTCTCGATGGCCCTGGCGATCGCGATGTTCCCGCAGGCCGCGCTCGTCGGCCCGCTCTTCAACATGTGGCGCAACCTGGGCATCTACGACACCTGGATCGGGTTGATCATCCCGTACCTGACGTTCGCCCTGCCGCTGTCGATCTGGACCATGTCGGCGTTCTTCCGGCAGATCCCCTGGGAGATGGAGCAGGCCGCCCAGGTCGACGGGGCCACCGCCTGGCAGGCGTTCCGCAAGGTGATCGTGCCGCTGGCCGCGCCCGGCGTGTTCACCACGGCGATCCTGACGTTCTTCTTCTGCTGGAACGAGTTCCTGCTGGCGATCTCGCTGACCTCGACCGACCGGGCCCGCACGGTGCCGGCCGCGCTGTCGTTCTTCACCGGCGCGTCGCAGTTCGAGTCGCCGATCACGTACATCATGGCCGCCTCGGTGGTCGTGACGATTCCCGTCGTCATCCTGGTGCTGATCTTCCAGCGCCGGATCATGGCCGGCCTCACCGCCGGCGCCGTCAAGGGCTGAACTGGGGGAGGACGAGTTCATGGCCGCCATCACCATGCGGAACATCGTCAAGCGGTACGGCGACGGCTTCCAGGCCGTCGACAACGTCAGCCTGGACATCGCCGACGGCGAGTTCATCATCCTGGTGGGCCCGTCCGGGTGCGGCAAGTCCACCCTGCTCCGCATGATCGTCGGCCTGGAGGACATCACCTCGGGCGACATGATCATCGGCGAGACCCGGGTGAACAAGAAGGCGCCCCGGGACCGCAACCTCGCCATGGTGTTCCAGAACTACGCGCTGTACCCGCACCTGACCGTCTACGAGAACATCGCGTTCCCGCTGCGGCTCCGCAAGGCGCCCGAGGAGGAGGTCCGCGAACAGGTCACCCACGCCGCGTCCCTGCTCCAGCTCACCGAGCACCTGGAACGCCGGCCGGCGAACCTCTCCGGCGGGCAGCGCCAGCGCGTCGCGATGGGCCGGGCGATCGTCCGCAAGGCCGACGCGTTCCTCTTCGACGAGCCGCTGTCGAACCTGGACGCGAAGCTGCGCGGGCAGATGCGCACCGAGATCGCCCGGATGCAGCGCCGGCTGGGCACGACGACGGTCTACGTCACCCACGACCAGACCGAGGCGATGACCCTCGGCGACCGGATCGCGGTGCTGCGCAAGGGCGTCCTGCAGCAGGTCGGCACGGCACACCAGCTGTACGAGGAGCCGGCGAACCTGTTCGTGGCCGGTTTCATCGGGTCGCCGCCGATGAACTTCATGCCCGGGCGGTTCCGGAAGGGCCGGATCGAGACGCCGTTCGGGACGGTCGCCGCGTCCAGCCCGCGGCTGCGGAAGGTCGGCGAACGGGAACTGGTGATCATCGGCCTGCGTCCCGAGCACTTCGAGGACGCCGGCCTGGTGGACAGCCGGGTGCGGGCCCGGGGGCAGGCGTTCACCGCGGAGGTCGACGTCACCGAGTGGCTGGGCAACCAGCTGTACGCGTACGTCCCGTACAGCGCGCCGCCGGAGATCACCCAGCGGCTCGAGGAGCTGGAACGCGAGCTCGACAGCGAGCAGATGCGCACCCAGCTGGTCGTCGCCCTGGACGCCTCCAGCCGGATCCGCTCCGGCACGAAGGCCGACCTGTGGTTCGACCCGGAACGGATGCACGTCTTCGACGCCGCGACCGGCGAGAACCTGACCCGCGACCCGGACCGCAGGTTCGCCGACGACGCGGACGCGCCACCGGCGACCGCCGCCACCGACGCCGCTGCCGACGACACCCCGCCCGCGTCCTGACCCCCGCCGAGCTCATTTTCATATTTATCTAGCTCTATTGCACGCATTCAGGCCCATCGATAGTCTGCCCAGCGGTCACCGACCTCCGGTGACGCACACGGGGGAGGCTTCATGCGTGCTGCCCGAAAGGCGGGGATCCTCGGGTCCGTCGCCGCCCTGGTCTCGACCTTCCTGGTCGCGTCACCCGCGTACGCGGCCGACCTGGACTGGGAGACCGCGGTCAAGAAGATCCCGGCCGCGAAGTACACCCGGGACGCGCCCACCTACGTCCGCGACGCGACCACCCGGGTCGCGCCGTACTTCGACAGCGAGGACACCCGGGAGAAGCTCCAGCCGGTCGTCGACGACCTGGACACCCGGTACTTCGACGGGGCCCGGCTCAAGACCGCGACCGACGCGAAGAAGGCGTTCGGCAACCTCGGCGAGCTGCTGGACGAGCTCGAGGACGACGCCGACGAGAAGCAGCCGTACCTGGACGCGCTGGTCTCGTCGCTGACCGGGGTCCGGCTGCTCGCCGACGCGTCCGTGCAGGACGCCCAGGCGATCGTCGGGCCGTGGACCGTGATCAGCCCGGCGCCGCCGGCGCCCGCCGGTCTCGCCGACGCGCAGGCCGACCTGACGAAGGCGAAGAAGGCGCTCAAGAACGCCGACGAGCAGCTCGGCGAGGCCGACCCGGAGGACGCCACCGAGTACGCCGCGGAGAGCTGGAAGAACGGCTTCGCGGTGCTCGGCCGGTTCGGGATCACCTACGAGGGCGACCACGACGCCGACGGCGTGGTGGACGTGACCGAGCTGCGGTTCGGCTCGAGCCCGCTGGTCGCCGACTCGGACGGCGACGGGCTGACCGACCTCACCGAGATCGAGCAGCTCGCGACGTTCACCCGGCCGAACAACCCGGACTCCGACGGCGACGGCGTGACCGACGGGGCCGAGGACGCCGACGGCGACGGCCTGACCAACCTGCGCGAGCAGGAGCTCGGCACGAAACTGACCGATCCGGACACCGACGGGGACGGGCTGGCCGACGGCGCCGAGGTGGCCCAGGGCCGGAACCCGCTGGTGGCGGACAACCCGCCGCCGCCGGTCAGCGAGCCGACCTCGCCGGTGCCGACCACGCCGACCGACACCGACACCGACGGGGACGGCATCCTCGACGGGACCGAGGTCGACGACACCGGGACCGATCCCGCGAACCCGGACTCCGACGGGGACGGGCTCAGCGACCTGGTGGAGATCAGCGACTACTACACCGATCCGCTGTCGGCCGACACCGACGGGGACGCGATCGCCGACGCCTACGAGGTGGCGCACGCCGAGGACCAGGGACTGGACCCGACGGTCGCCGACGAGCGGGTCAGCAAATGGACGTACGTCAGCGATTTTGTGGTGGGTTTGATCGCCGGTGATTTCAAGCCGAAGGACTCGATGGCGTGGCTGTCGGGCTACCTGTGCTCCGGCGGGCTGAGCCTGATCCCGGTGGTCGGCTGGGTCCTCGGTGGCCTGGCGGACCTGCGGGACACCATCGCCGGTCTGATCAATCAGGACTGGGTCGGCGCCGGGCTGTCGGTGATGGGGCTGGTCCCCTACGTCGGTGACGCGGTCGCGATCCCCGGTAAGGCGGCCAAGTTCGTGGCCAAGTACCTGCACCGGCTGGACAAGGTCGCCACGTTCGTCGCGAAGTACAGCAAGATCTCGGACAGCGTCAAGATCCTCACGCTCAAGACCATCATGGTCGGCCGGTACGGCCGGTTCACCGACGCGGGCTTCGCCGACAACATCATTCTGCGGATGGCGGCCAACGGCAAGAACAGCCTGAACCGGCTGGCCGACGCGCTGACCTCGGCGGTCACGCCGCCGCCCGCCGCGATCCCGTGGATCCGCGGCTGGAAGGCCGGCGAGAAGTACGTCATCGAGGAGATCCTCGGGAACGTCCCCGGCAAGATCGGCAAGGACGCGCGGTTCGAGACCGGCGGGGTGCCGTTCCCGAACGCGGCCCGCGAGCCGGACTTCCTGGAGACCGGGCCGCCGCTCAAGCTGCACGAGGTGAAGACCGGTCGCCCGCACCCGAGCAAGGACAACAAGACCGGCTACCTGAAGCAGTGCGAGCAGGACCGGTGGGCGCTGGACAACGGCAAGGTGGACGACGTTTTGTGGCACTTCCTGCCGGGCGCCGACGGCACCCTGGACATCCCGCAGGACCTGCTCGACTGTCTGCGGACCAAGCGGATCCCGTTCAAGATCTACCCGTCGAACGGCTCGTTCTACCCCTGACCCCGACCGCGGGGCCCGGTGGCGACACCGGGCCCCCTTACCCGATAGTGAGCCGATGAGCTGGTTACGACGTTCGCGTCCGGGCTGGGCGGTCGACGGTGTCGAATCGCGCCCCGGCAGCGAGGGCTGGCACTTCTGGGCAGGCGACGCGCTGGCCGGGCGCCCGGTGGTGGCCGAGGCGCTGGCCCGGCTGCCGCGGGATCCGGCGCTCGCCTACCTGCCGCACTCGCTGGGCCTGAGCACCTCCGACGGCCTGGAGTGGGGGCTGAGCTTCGGCGACGAGGCACTGATCTGGTTCGACCTGTCCAACCCGGGCACCGATGTCTTCGAGGAGACGCTGGCCGCGGCGCCGATCGTCGACTCGGTCGAGCGGGTCGACCGGGAGGCCTTCGTGTTCACCACGACCGAGCTGCTACCCGCGGATGTGGTGCTGGCGCACTGCCTCGACGTCTGCGGCGCGGTCTTCCGCGGGCTCGCCCAGGATCCGCCGGCTCCCGCCTAGGACCCGCCGGCTCGGGGTGGTTTGCCGGGTCTCGCCGCTGGTGGGGATCCGTGATCCGTGGGTGTTCCGGTTCACGGGGCTATGTCCGTACATCATCGGATCTTGATTGTTAAGACCGAGAGTGATCGGCTGTTACACGTTCTGTTGATCTCTGAAGGCAACTAACATTCACGAGCATCGAATCGATGTTCGTCAGTGGGGGATGTCTTGGGAGCTAGAGGACGTGGACTGCGGCGTGTGGTGATCGGATGTGCGGCCGGGATGCTGGTGGTGGGCATCGGGGCGCAGGGAGCCGGCGCGAAGGGACCAGAAGATGTCACTGATCGGGCATATGGGCAGATCGCGGCATTGCAGGACCTGAAGAAGTCACTGTCCGGCGCCGAGCGGAAGCTGGACAGCCGGCTCGCCGTCGAGCTGCGGCAGCGGAGCGGCAAGGTCGCGGCGAGCGCGCTGCCCCGGCTGGGCACCGGCGTCGAGGTCACCAAGTCCGGCACCACCCGGGTCGAGGTGCACGCCGCGAAGATCGGCGACGACCTGCTCGGCCGGCTGCGCAAGGTGGGCGCCGGCATCCGGTACCCGTCCGCGGCGACCGGGACGGTGCTCGTCGAAGCGCCGCTGGGCGCCCTGACCACGATCGCCGGCTGGTCCGACGTGACCGGGGTCAGCATCGCGCACGGCCTGATCAGCGCACACGAGACCGATCTGCGGAGCAGGCCCGCCGCGGAGTCGAAGGAGACCCGGGAGGCCCGGGTCGAGGGCGCGGTGCGGGCCGCCACGGCGAAGATCGCCGCGGTCGCGGCCGACCAGGGCTCGGTCGTCTCCGAGGGCGACCGCACGCACGCCGCCGACACCGCGCGCACCAGATACAAGGTCACCGGCACCGGCGTGAAGGTCTGCGCGCTCTCCGACGGCGTCGACTCGCTCGCCGCGTCCCAGGCCAGCGGCGACCTGCCGGCCGACCTCGACGTGCTCACCGGCCAGGAGGGCGACGGCGACGAGGGCACCGCGATGCTGGAGATCATCCACGACCTGGTGCCGAACGCGAAGCTCGGCTTCGCCACCGCGTTCACCAGCGAGGCGAGCTTCGCGGAGAACATCCGGGCGCTGCGGTTCACCGCCGGCTGCGACATCATCGTGGACGACGTCGTGTACTACCACGAGAGCCCGTTCCAGGACGGCCTGCCCGCGCAGGCGGTCAACGCCGTGATCGCCGACGGCGGCTTCTACTTCAGCTCGGCCGGCAACGAGGGCAACACGCTCGACGGGACCGCCGGCAACTGGGAGGGCGACTTCGCCGCCTCCGGTAGGGGGATCGGCAAGTTCGCCGGCGAGGCGCACGACTTCGACCCGGGCGCCGGCGTGCAGGTCTTCGACCCGCTCTCGCCGGGCAGCGCGAACTGCGTGACCGCGCTCTGGTGGGCGGACCCGCTCGGCGCGTCGGCCAACGACTACGACCTCTACCTGATCGACGCCGCCGGGAACGTCTCCGACTTCTCCCAGGACACCCAGGACGGCAACGACGATCCGTTCGAGATCCTCGCCACCGGAGCCGGGAGCAACCAGAAGCTGGCCGTGGTGAAGTACTCCGGCGCCGACCGGTACTTCCAGCTCAGCGTGTTCCGTGGCCGGTTCGCGGACTCGCCCGACGGGACGCTCAAGGCATTCTCGACGCCCGGCATCACCCGGGGGCACAGCGCCGCCGTGGGCGCGTTCTCGGTCGCCGCGGCGCCGGCCGCCGCGCCGCTGCCGTTCGACCTGGAGGACGGCGACCCGCCGAACCCGGCCGGGCCGTACCCGAACGTCTTCACCAAGCAGACCAAGCCGGAACGGTTCACCTCGGACGGGCCGCGGCGGGTCTTCTTCAACGCCGACGGGACCCCGCTGACCCCCGGGAACTTCAGCTCGACCGGCGGCTCGGTCCGGAACAAGCCGGAGATCACCGCGGCCGACGGGGTGCTGACCTCGATCCCCGACTTCGCGCCGTTCTTCGGTACCTCGGCCGCCGCGCCGCACGCCGCCGCGATCGCCGCGCTCGCGCTCTCCGGCAACCCCGGGATGACCAACGCGGAGATCCGTTCCGCGCTCACCGGGACCGCCCTCGACCTGGCCCCCACCGGCTACGACAACCGCACCGGCAACGGCGTGGTCCGGGCCGACCTGCTGCTGCGCAACACCGGCGCCACCCCGCAGCCGCTGGTCAAAGCGGGCACGCCGACGGTCACCCCGGTCACCGGGGACGGCGACGCCTATCTGGAGCCGGGGGAGAACGCGACGGTCGCGCTTCCGGCGATCAACATCGGCGACGGTACGGCGACCGGGGTCAGCGTGGTCGTCGACGCCGACGACGCGCGGGCGACCGTCACGCCGCACGCCGCGTCGTACGGGAACCTCGCCGCGGGCGCCACGAAGTCGAAGAACTTCACGCTGAAACTGGCCGCCGGATATCCGCTCGGCAAGCCGGTCCGGCTGACCGTGAAGATCTCGTTCGCCGGGTTCCTGTCGCCGACCAGCAGCACCGTGGTGGTGCCGACCGGTCAACCCGCGACGGCCGTGACCGACTTCGCCTATGCCGGGCCGCCGGTCGCGATTCCGGACAACGACCCGACCGGGATCTCGGCCACGGTGGCCGTCAGCGGGGTCGGGTACGCGTCGTCGCTGACCTTCTCGATCGACGGCACGGCGTGCTCGACCGACACGGCTTCGGCTACGGTCGGCCTCGATCACACCTTCGTCGGTGACCTGGTCGGCACGTTGACCGGGCCGGACGGCCGGACCGCGACGCTGTTCGCCCGGACCGGGGGTGGCGGGAACAACCTGTGCCAGGTGGTGTTCGACGATGCCGCGGCTACGCCGTTCAGTTCCGCGTCGTCGGCGAACGCGCCGTTCACGGGCTCGTGGCGGCCGGCGGATCCGTTGGCCGATCTGCGGGTGTCGCCGGTTGACGGGACGTGGACGTTCCACGTGGCTGACCGGGCCGGGTCGGACGTTGGGTCGATCCGGGCGTTCTCGCTGCACGTGGCCGGATTCGAGCCGGCCTAGGTTCTCCCTGCACGTGGCCGGCCGGTTTCGAGCCGGCCTAGGTTCTCCCTGCACGTGGCCGGCCGGTTTCGAGCCGGCCTGGGTTTCTCACCGCATGTGGCCGGCTGGTTTCGAGCCGGCCTGGGTTTCTCACCGCATGTGGCCGGTTTTGCGCCGGCGTAGGAGGGATCGTCCGGTCGGCCTTGCGCCGGCCGGACGGTTGTCCGTCCACATTGTTCTTGCCGAGCTAGCTGAGCCAGACGATGACGCCGGTGACGTTGTGGAGGACGGCGGCGACGCCCGCGCGGATGGCGTTGTCGCAGCGCTCGGCGGTGAACGACGCCGGGTCGTAGCTGGTGGCCGACCCCAGGCCCTCGCCGCGGAACGACGCGCCGGCCCAGTCGGTGGCGGTGACGTTCGCGGTGGGCTCGGCCAGCTCGGCGCCGACGACCAGGAACTGCTGGTCCAGGTGGCTGGCGGTGACCAGGGCCAGCGGGTCGACCAGGGAGTCACCGGCGCTGACGATCAGATCCGGGTTGAGGCCGACCGCCGCACTGATCCCCGGGACCGGATCATGAGCGCTGGCATTGATCGTCCGCAAATCGGCTTTTTCGGCTTCGGCCCATGATTTCACGGCGGTGACCAGCGCCTTTGTCGGCGCGTCGTCGCCGACGGTGAGCAGCACCACCCGGTAGCCGGCGGGCGGGTGCACACCGGACCACGAACCCGGCGCGGGCGTGATCGTGCTCTCCGGCGCGGGGCTGGCCGAGGGCGCCAGGAAACCCGGGGCGAGGGAGCCGATCGGGGTCGGCGCGGCGTGCGGCTCGGACCAGTCGTCGCCGGAGCCGCACCCGGTGATCAGCATGGCGGCCGCGGCGAGAACGGCGACGGCCCGGAACGGGTGGCGCAAGGGGAATCTGCCTCGTGGTGGGGGGTGGTGACGCCCCTTCCTACACCGGATCCGGGCCTTTTCAAGAGGGCGGGAACACCTTGTCGCCAGCGGTTCGCCTACCGTCTTGATCTTGTTCACCGACGGCGTGCACGGTGCTCAGGCCATATCTGAAGGAGCCACCGTGTTGCGCCGTGTCATTGCCGCCGCCGTCCTGGGGGTCGCCGCCACGGCGACCGTCCTCCTGAGTGCCGGGCCGGTGCTCGCCCACGGCTTCAGCTCGACCGTCTACGTCGACGTGACCGCGGGAGACGCGGGTCACGTCCGGACTTCGGTAGAGCTGGAGTACGACCTGTTCATCGTCTCGGCCGCGGACTACGAGAAGGACGACCCGCTGTTCCGGGCCGGCACGGACGCGTTCGAGGCCGAGGACGACGCGGCGATGGGCACGGCGCTGAACGCGCACCGGGACTCCGCGGTCCGCTACGTCACCGAGCGGTTCGGCGTGCGGTCGGCGGGCGTGGACTGCGTGGCGTCGCCGGTGGGGGACTTCACGACGGGCGTGCGGGAGGCCGTCCCGTACGCCACCCTGATCCTGGATTGGACCTGCCCGAAGGCCTCGGACGCGCACGAGGTGCGCAGTGCGCTCTTTCCGGACAGCGAGACCTACATCAAGGGCGCGAAAACCATCGTCACGTACGAACTGGACGGTCGCACCGGTAGTGCCGCGCTCGACACCGGCCAGCCGAGCTTCTCCACCGGGCAGTCGTGGGAGCAGCGGTTCGGTGAGTTCTTCCTGCTCGGCGCGGAGCATCTGCTGACCGGTATCGACCACATCCTGTTCCTGCTGGCGCTGATCGCCGGCTCGCGACGGCTGCGCGAGATCGTGCTGGCCGCCACCGCGTTCACCGCGGCGCACTCGGTCACGTTCATGCTGGCCGCGCTGGGTCTGGTCGACGCACCGGCCGCGGTCGTGGAGCCGATCATCGCGCTGTCCATCGCCGTCGTCGCCGCCTGGCACCTGTGGCGGCTGCGGCAGCACGGCGTTCACGTCGCCGACCTGGAGAGCGGCGGCGGGCACTTCAGCCTCGACCGGGCCGGGTGGATCCGCCTCGGCGTGGTGTTCTGCTTCGGTCTGGTGCACGGTCTCGGCTTCGCCGGGGCACTCGGCATCGACGAGGCGTTCTCCTGGACGTTGCTCTGGTCTCTGCTCGTGTTCAACGTGGGCATCGAGACCGTCCAACTGAGTCTCATCGCTCTGGTCTTTCCGCTGCTCATCGTCCTGCGACGTAGGTCACCCCGGGCCGGCCTGTGGACCACCGGAATCATTTCGGCCGGTGTGTCCGTGATGGGGCTGATCTGGTTCGTGCAGCGGATCACGCAGGGCTGAGGTCTTCCGGTGGGTGCCACCGTCGCTCTTGATCTTGTTAACTCCCGGTTCATCCGGCGAGGCCAGCTTGATCTCGCTTCCCAGAACTTTCTCAGCGGGAAGCCATCTCTCTCATCCGGAACAAGGAACGGACACCGATGAGAACCAATCACTCGAAGCAGGCTTCCGGGCTTGCTCGGAACCGCGTGGCCGCAGGGGCCACCGCGGTCTTCCTCGGCATGGCCGTCGCCCTCGGCAGCGGTCTTGTCACCCCTGCGGTCGCGGCGGACAGCTCCGTCTCCGCGATCATCCTCGGTGTGGGCGCCAACGAGGCGCAGCGCATCGTGACCTGGTACTCCAGCGTGGACACCGCGCAGCAGGTCCAGGTCGCCCCGACCGCCTCCCTGGTCAACGGCGATTTCCCGGCGAACGCCGTGACCTTCGCCGCGGCCGGTGCGGCCAACATCGCCACCAGCGGTGGGTACAACCGGCACGCGACCGTGTCGGGTCTGCAGGAGAACACCGCGTACACGTACCGGGTGGGCGCCGTCGGTGCCTGGTCGTCGACGTACGAGTTCAAGACGCAGAACTTCGAGGGCGACTACGACTTCCTGTTCTACGGCGACCCGCAGATCGGGGCCTCCGGCAACGTGGCGAAGGACCAGGCCGGCTGGGAGGACACGCTGGCCGTGTCGACCACCGCGAACCCCAACGCCGAGCTGCTGGTCTCCGGTGGCGACCAGGTCGAGACCGCGAACACGGAGTCGCAGTGGAACGCCTTCCTGGCGTCCGACAAGCTGCGTCAGTACCCGTGGGCCGCGACCATCGGTAACCACGACGTCGGTGGCAAGGCGTACGAGCAGCACCTGTACACCCCGAACACCGACCGGTCGGCGGCCTACTACGCCGACAGCTCCGGCGCCACCACGTCCGGCGGCGACTACTGGTACATCTACAAGGACACGCTGTTCATCGACCTGAACAGCAACTCCTACGACAGCACCAAGGGTGGCGGCGACGCGGCGCACGTCGCGTACGTGACCGACGTCGTCAACAAGCACGGCGGCGACGCGAAGTGGACCGTGCTGGTCTACCACCACTCGATCTACTCGGCCGCGGCGCACGCCAAGGACGCGGACAACAAGGTTCGCCGGGTGGACTTCCCGACGACCTTCTCGAAGCTCGGTGTCGACCTGGTTCTGCAGGGCCACGACCATGTGTACACCCGCAGCTACCTGATCAAGAACGGCCAGAAGGCCGACCCGACCGAGCAGCCCGGCCAGGCCGACGTGTTCGCCGGCCCCGGCGGTGTGCTGTACGTGACCGCGAACTCGGCCTCGGGTTCCAAGTACTACGACATCACCGCTCCGGACTCCAGCGGCACCAGCGGCGCGGGCAACGGCGCCGACCCGCTGAAGCCGGAGAACTACTGGTACAACTCCGTGCAGAACCAGGAGCACGTGCGGTCGTACGTCAAGGTCCAGGTCCGCAACGACAAGCTGGTCGTCGCGGACGTCCGGAGCGGCACCTGCGCCGCCCCGAACGCCGCGGTGGAGCTGGGCAGCTCGTGCACCAACGGCTCGGACAAGGCCGTGGGCACGGTCGTCGACAAGGTGACGGTGCACCCGTACCACGGTGACAACCAGGACATCCAGGTGAACGTCCCGACGCTGGCGCCGGGCGAGTTCGGCTGGACGATCGACGGTCAGAACGGCCTCGTCGACCTGGGCACCGCCACCGAGGACGCGGCGTACAACCTCTCCGCGGACGGCAAGCTCAACCCGATCAAGGTGACGGACAGCCGGCGCACCCTCTCCCCGTGGTCGATCTCGGCCAACGTGGGCGACTTCAAGGACGCCGACAAGACCATCGCCGGCTCGGCTCTGGGCTGGACGCCGTACCTGGTGTCCTCCGGTGCCGGCGCGAACCCCGGCCCCGCTGTCGCGAACGGTGTCGACAACGGCAAGGGTCTCGCCGAGTCCAGCGTGCTGGGTTCGGCCGCGCAGGGCCACCTCCGTGGCTCGGCGACGCTCGGGGCGTCCCTGAACTTCAAGGTCCCGGACAGCGTCGACAAGGGCAACTACCGCACCACCCTGACGATCACCGCGCTGAGCAGCTGATCGTTCGACCGGAAGTTGGGGCGGGCGCCGCTTTTCGAAGCGGTGCCCGCTCCGCCGTACCCCCTCGAGGAATTTGACATGCGTCTCAGTCTCGCCGGGCGGGCCACCGCTTTCCTGGTAGCCGCGTCCGCGGTCGTCGGCTTCAACGCCACTCCCGCCCTGGCCGAGGGCAACGACGTCACCTGGGCGGTCCGGACCGCCTCCAACACGTACGGCAACGACCGCTCCAGCTTCAGCTACTCCGTGAACCCGGGCGGCTCGGCGGAGGACGGCCTGGTCGTCGCGAACAAGGGGACCACCCCGCTCAAGCTCGAGGTCTACGCCGCGGACGGGCTCACCACCTCGGCCGGGCAGCTCGACCTGCTCGCCCGGGACAAGCAGTCGAAGGGCATCGGCGTCTGGGTCACGGCGGACACCGCCGCGGTCACCGTCCCGGCCGGCAAGGTCGTCGAGGTGCCGTTCAAGGTCACCGTCCCGGCCAACGCGACGCCCGGTGACTACGTCGGCGGCATCGTCACCTCGCTGACCGCGCCCGACGCGACCGCGCAGGTCAACGTCGAGCGCCGCCTCGGCATCAAGATAAAGCTGCGGGTCGGCGGCGACCTCGTGCCCGCGCTCGCCGTCGAGGACCTCAAGGTCGACTGGTCCGGCGCGGCCTTCGCCAAGGGCGACGCGGCGGTCACCTACACGATCCACAACACCGGCAACGCGGTCGAGTCCGCGAAGCAGGCCGTGTCGATCTCCGGCCCGTTCGGCTGGCTGCGCACCGACGCGAGCGCGATCGCCGCGCCCCCGGAGCTGCTGCCCGGCGAGAGCTGGAAGGTGTCCGTGCCGGTGCACGGCGTGGCCCCGGCCGTCCTGCTCACCGCGACCGCCACGCTGACCCCGCTGGTCACCGACGACTCCGGCTCCACGACAGCCCTCGCCACGGTCTCCGCGACCACCCACGTGTGGGCGTTGCCGTGGACGCTGACGGTGCTGCTGATCGTCCTGATCGCGGCCGTGATCGCGCTCATCTGGCTGCTGCGCCGCAACAAGAGGCGCCGCAAGTCCCGCGAGGAGACCCGCATTGCGGAGGCGGTCGAGCAGGCCCTGAAGGAAAAGGCCGAGCAGGCGCCGTCCCCGTCGTCCGATGATTCCCACGACTCCTCCTCCCTCGAATCGGCCGAGAAGGCCTGATCCCCGGCCCGGCCTGATCCCCGGCCCGGCCTGATCCCCGGCCCGGCCTGATCCCCGGCCCGGCCTGATCCCCGGCCCGGCCTGATCCCCGGCCCGGCCTGATCCCCGGCCCGGCCCGGTCCGCGCCTCGTGCGCGGGCCGGGCAACTGCTTTCCTGCGTGTCTTGCGGGCGCGCACTGCTGACGTGCGCGCCCTCGAGTGCGCGTTTCCGGGTGTGCTCTTTCGGTCAGTGCGCCGCCCGACGGATTCGCCACAGGCCGAGCGCCGCCAGCAGCAGCGCCAGGCCCAGATAGAGGCCGGACTCCAGCCATTGGAACGTCCAATAGCGACCCGTCGGCTGATAGTCGACGTCGACGTGCAGGTTCAGCGCGCCCAGGCAGTCCGCCGCCTTGTCGAACGAGCCCGCCACGCACTTGCCGTAGGCGTCCGCCCCGACCCGCAAGCCGTCGGCGGTCCGTAGCTCGCTCGTGCTGATCACCCAGGCGCCGGGCACCTTCAGCCCGGAGATCTCCGGCTGCTGCCCGAGGAAGCTCAGATTCCGCACCACCTCGGCGGTGACCGGCGCGGACATGTGCTCGGCAGGCAACAGGTGGGGGCGGACCAGATTCGGCGTCAGGGTTTGTGTCACCACGAGGACCAGCAGGGTGAGGGCCATGGCAGGAACCGTCCGCCGGATCAGAAGACCGACGACCACCCCCAGGACCAGAGCGAAGATCCCGTACGCCGCGGGCGCGAGATTCCGCGTACCGAAGAAGATCGTGGAAAATCGGTCTCCCGTGAACTGATCGAGCGGACTGGCCGCCCACGTCAGCGACGCGCTCACCAGCGCCCCGGCGACCAGCGCGGCGAACCCGACGAGCAACAGCTTGACGGCCAGCCAGCGGCGTCGGGTGACGCTCTGGTTCCACGCCAGGCGATGCGTGCCGGTCTCCAACTCCCGGGCGACCAGCGGGGCGCCCCAGAACAGCCCGATCAGCGCGGGTGTCAGCAGCGGCACCGCGTCCAGCAGATAGACCCGGCCCTGGAAATGCTCCCGCAGCTCGGCGCCGGAGTAGTCGCCGTCCCGGATCTGCCGGCCGAGCATCACCAGATAGCCCAGGAGGAGGATCAGCGCGACGGCCGCGACGAGGGCCTGGGCGCGGAACTGTCGCCAGCTCAGCCAGATCATCGGATCGCCTCCGCCCGCTTCAGGTGGTCGAGCACCAGGGTCTCGAGCGAGGTCGACCCGGTGACCAGGGCGTCGACGTCGCCGGCCACCCGGACCCGGCCACCGGCCAGGACGATCAGGTGGTCACAGACCCGCTCGACATCGCCGAGCAGGTGTGACGAGAGCACCGCGGACGCGCCCAGCTCCGCCACCGACTCCAGCAGGTCACGCAGGAACGCGTCCCGTGCGAGCGGATCGAGCGCGGCCGCCGGCTCGTCGAGGATCAGCAGCTCGGGACGCTTGGCGACGGCCAGCGTCAGCGCGAGCTGGGCGCGCTGGCCGCCGGAGAGGCGACCGGCCTTCTGCCCCGGGCGCAGGCCGGAACGCTCCACCCGGCGGCGCGCGAGGCCGGCATCCCAGCGGGGATTGAGGCGGGCGCCGAGGCGCAGGTGCTCCTCGACAGTAAGAGAGGCATAGACCGGGGTGTCCTGCGCGACGAAGCCGACCCGGGCCAGGTGGGCGGCGGTCGCGCCGGGCCGGCCGCCGAGCACCTCCAGCGTGCCCGCGGTGGGCTCGATCAGGCCGCAGGCGAGCTGCAGCAGAGTGGACTTGCCGGCGCCGTTCGGCCCGACCAGGCCGGTCACGCGGCCGGCCGGAACGTCGAGGTCGCAGTCGGTCAGGGCGAGGTGCTTGCCGTATCGCTTGGTGAGGCCGGTGGCCTTGAGCAAGGAGGACATGCCGATAATCGTGCTGATCGGGGAGGCCGCGCACACCCTTCCAAAGAAGGGGTGAGCAGTACTTTCGGCCGGTACGGCGGCCTCCGCGCCGACGTACCGTGTCCGCTGTGGAGATGCGCAGACGGCTCACCGAGCTCGGACTTGCCGCCGCGGTGGTGACCGCGGTGGTGCTGACCGCTGCGGCGATCGCGACCAGCTGGGGTGGGTGGTATTGGCTGTTCGGCGCCGCGATGGGCCTGTGCCTGGGCGCGATCGCGCTGGCGCGGCGGCGGAAACCGGTCGCGGCGGCCACCCTCGGCCTGGTGCTGGCGATGGGCGCGGTCCTGGTCGCTAACCTCGCGGGGCTGCCACGCGAGCCCGGTCCGGCCGGCATTCTCGCGCTCGCGGTGCTGGTCGGGATGGTGGTGCGCCGGGGTGCGTATTCGAAAGCCGCCGCCGTCACCGCCGGTGCCCTGACCCTGGTCGTGGTGGTCTTCCTGGCCAGCCAGCCGGTGGGCGGCGAGGTCAACGTGGTGGCCGCGCTGAACGCGTTCGGCTTCGCCGGCGCGGTCGCGACCGGCCTGGCCCTGCGGTTGGCGGATGCCACCAGGAAAGAGACCGAGGCGAGGGTACGCAGTGAGGAGCGCCTGCAACTGGCCCGCGAGCTGCACGACATGGCGGCTCATCACCTGACCGGCCTGGTGCTGCAGGCCGAGAGCGCGCGGATCCTGGCGCGGACCCGGCCCGAGGAGTTGGACGGTTCACTGGCGGAGATCGAGAGCGCCGGGTCGGAGGCGCTGAACGCGATCCGGCGAGTGGTCGGGCTGCTCCGTGACGACGGCGACGGGATGTCCCGGCGGCCGGCGCCGGAGCAGGTGCGTGCGCTGGTTCAACGGTTCGAGCGGCATGGGCCGCCGGTGCGGCTCGACCTGCCGGAGGCGGTTGGCGCCTGGCCGCCGGAGGTGGCGGGCACGGTGCACCGGGTGGTGCAGGAGTCGCTGACGAACATCGCCCAGCACGCGCCGCAGGCACGCGAGGTGACCGTCTCGGTCAGCGAGGACGGCGACGGCGGCGTGCATGTGCGGATCGCGGATGACGGGCCGCCGGGCGGGCGATCGAGCCGCCGCGGGGGATACGGTCTGATCGGCATGCGTGAGCGGGTGGAGGCCCTGGGCGGCACGCTCCAGGCCGGTCCACGCGACGGCACGGGATGGTTGGTCGCCGCGACTCTGCCGACCGGCTACGACTGACGGACAGATGGTCACCGAGGTCTCGCTGGTGGCGGATGCCCGGACGGCTGCTCGTCGAGGCCTTTGCCGGTGGCGGCTGGTCGGACGGTCGGTCATCGAGGTCTCGCCGGTCGTGGATGGGCGGACGGGTGGTCACCGAGGTCTCGCTGGTGGCGGATGCCTGGTGGTCGGCTCGTCGCGGAGGGTCTGGCGGTGGCGAGCTATTGAGCGACAGCGGTGGAGGGACCGATGACGATCAGGGTTCTGATCGCTGATGACCAGGAGGTCATCCGGCGGGGGCTTCGGGTGATCCTGGACAACGAGCCGGACATCGAGGTGATCGGCGAGGCCGCGGACGGGGTGGAGGCGCTGGCGATGGCGCGGCGGCTGCGGCCGGACGTCTGCCTGGTCGACATCCGGATGCCCGTCATGGACGGCGTCGAGGTGACTCGGGCGCTGGCCGGGCCCGGGGTCCGGGATCCGATGCGGGTGCTGGTGGTCACCACGTTCGGCGAGGATGAGTATGTCGACGGGGCGTTGCATGCCGGTGCGCTCGGGTTCGTGCTCAAGGATTCGGGCGCGCAGCTGCTGCTGGAAGGGGTCCGGGCAGCGCATCGGGGGGAGACGCTGCTTTCGCCGTCGGTGGCCGTTCGGCTCGTTCGGCAGTTGACCGCGAGCCGGCCGGCGGTTGGGCCGGTTCGGCATCGGTTGACCGATCGGGAGCTGGCGGTGGCGTGCCAGATCGCCCAGGCGCGGACCAATCAGGAGATTGCCGCGGCGCTGTTCATCTCGCTCAGCACGGTGAAAGGGCATGTGGCAGGCATCCAGAGCAAGCTCGGACTGCCGAATCGGGTCGCGATCACCAACTGGGTCCGGGACAACAACCTGACCGGGCCGAAGCTGACCCAGCCAGGGTGAAGCCGGCCCGCGCGAGCTGCCCGGGCGCGGTGGTGCGCGAGCCCGGTCGGCGGGTGCGGGCTTCACGCCTGTGGAATAGGCGTCCTCGGCGCGGCGGGTGTGAGGGGCCAGGCGCGGCCAGGCCATGCCCCGCGCTGGGTCGCCACGCGGGGCATGGCCTGGCAGCCCCGCCGCCTGGCAGGCCATCGCCGTGGAACGGCAGGCCGCGGTGTGGGGTGGCGCGGCCGCGCGGGGTCGTCTGGGCAGGGTGTGGCGCCACCTGGCGGGCAGCGGCCGGGCGGGAACGGCGGGGAGCGGCCGGGCGGGAACGGTGGGGAGCGGCCGGCGGGGAGCGGCCGGCGGGGCTACTGGTGGTAGGTGGAGAGGAAGGTTCGGATTCGGGTGGTGGCGTCGGTGAGGACGTCGGTGGGGGCCAGGAAGACCAGGCGGAGGTGGTCCGGGGTGTCGAGGTTGAAGCCGGAGCCGTGGGAGATCAGCAGGTGCTGCTGTTCGAGCAGGTCGATGACCAGGCGTTCGTCGTCGTGAATCTTGTGGATGGCCGGGTCGAGGCGGGCGAAGAGGTAGAGGGCGCCGGCCGGCTTCACGCAGTCGACGCCGGGGATGTCGACCAGGGCGCGCCAGGCGTGGTCGCGCTGTTCGAGGAGGCGGCCGCCGGGGCGGGTCAGCTCGTCGATGCTCTGGTAGCCGCCGAGTGCGGTCTGGATCGCGTGCTGGGCCGGGACGTTCGGGCAGACGCGCATGTTGGCGAGCAGCTGGAGCCCGTCCAGGTAGTCCGAGTCGGGGCTGTTGAAACCGCTGGTCGCGAGCCAGCCGGAGCGGAAGCCGGCGGCCCGGTAGACCTTCGACAGGCCGCCCATGCTGACCACCGGCACGTCCGGCGCGAGGGCGGCGAGCGTGTGGTGCGTGGCTCCGTCGTACACAATCTTGTCGTAGATTTCGTCGGCGAAGATCAGCAGGCCGTGTTTGCGGGCGAGCTCGATCATGCCGAGCAGGATGTCCTTGGAGTAGACCGCGCCGGTCGGGTTGTTCGGGTTGATCACCACGAGGGCGCGGGTGCGGTCGGTGATCCGGGACTCGATGTGTTCCAGGTCCGGGGCCCAGTCCGCGCTCTCGTCGCAGCGGTAGTGCACCGCCCGGCCGCTGCACAGGTTGACCGCGCCGGTCCAGAGCGGATAGTCCGGGCTCGGCACCAGCACCTCGTCGCCGGTGTCCAGCAGCGCCTGCAGCACCATCACGATCAGCTCGGAGACCCCGTTGCCGAGCAGCACGTCGTCCGGCTGGACGCTCGGCACGCCGAGGGTCTGGTAGTGCTGGGCGACGGCGACCCGGGCGGAGTAGATGCCGCGCGCGTCGCTGTAGCCCTGAGCGGCCACGATGTTCTGCACCACGTCGGCGACGATCGGCTCGGGCGTGGCCAGGCCCCACGGCGCCGGGTTGCCCAGGTTGAGCTTGAGGATCCGGTGGCCGGCGGCCTCCAGTTCCTGGGCGCGCTTCAGCACCGGGCCGCGGATGTCGTACCGGACACTCTTCAGCCGCTGCGCCTGCCGCATCGGACCTCCTCCATGAACGTCATGTTCCGAGGTCCGATGCTAGATGGCCGTGAAGGTCAGCAGGGCCGAGTAAGTGCCGGGCAGGGTCTCGGTCGGCGCGTTCAGGACGATATGCGCGCCCAGCCGGGCGGTGCCGTTGTCGCCGGAGCCGAGCGTGGCGGGCCGGCCCAGCACGGCGCCCGGCCCGGCCGTCACGTGCTGGAACGGCAGGTGGTCGACCACCGCCGGGGTCCAGGCGAGGCGCTCGGCCGGGATGGTGTGCGCGGCACCGTCGGTGAAGTCGGTGATCTGGCCGCTGACGTTCCATCCGGGGTTGCCGGCGCGGGTGTCGGTGACCGTGACCGTCCGGATGTCGCCGGAGGTGGTGAGTGCTTCGCCGTCCGCGGTGAGGACCGGAGCGGGCAGCACGACGTCCCCGGTCTCGACCGAGACGGTGAGTGTGCCGGCCTCCACGGTCGTGGTGATCAGCTCGGTGAGGTCCGGCGACGGCGGGTACGGCGCGGTGTCCAGGATCGTGGTCCCGTCCGGCCGGAACGTCGGGTTGGCGCAGGTCGAGAGCTGCAGCGCGGCCGGGTCGGCGCCGGGCACCCGGCCGAGCCGGTCGATGGCCGCCCTGGTCAGGTTGATCGGGAGCGGCGCATACCCGAGTTGGTCGACCTGTTCCTGCCCGGCGCAGATCGCGAAGCCGCCGAAGCGGGTCAGGGCGCCGCCGGCCGCCGCGGGGAACCGGGCGCTGGTAGCGGTGGGTACGACCAGGGAGTGGTAGTAGGCCAGGGGATAGGCCCGCGGGTCCGGGTTGGCGTAGACCGGCTGGAGATCGGCCGTCCCGTCGGTGGCGACGCCGGCCCGGGTGAGTCCGATCGCGATGCTTGTCGCGGCCGGGGCCGTGGGGATGCCGGCGGCGTTGCCGATCCGGGCGACCCGGTTGCCGATCGCCCGGGCGGTGTGGTGGTCGACGTACGCGATCGCGCCCTCGGTCTCCCGGGCGAAGCCGGCGCTGTTCTGGGCTCCGGCCAGCGCGGTGAAGTCGCCCCCGGCGTACGGATAGAGGCTGGTCGGCCCGCAGGGCGTGGTCTGCCCGGCCCGGCCGCAGTAGTCGGCCCAGGCGGCCGGGCGGCGCGCCGCCAGCCAGGAGGTGAACGCGAGCGTGGTGCCGTTGGCGTCGGATCGGATCACCGGACGGATCACCTCGCCGGGCAGCGCCACGCCGGGGTTGTCGGCGGCGATCGCCGGGTCGTTCCATCGGGTGATGGTTCCGGTGAAGATCCCGGCGAGGGCCGGCTCGGACAGCCGTAGATCGGTCAGGCGCCGTCCTCCGGCGGTCACGGTGTACGCCAGGTCGACCGCGTCGCCGACCATCGGCACGTAGGCGAACGGTCGCGCCGGCGGTGTGTCGAACGGAACGTCGGTGACCGCGAAATCGGTCAGGTCGCTGCCGAACTGGGTCAGGCCGGCCCGCGAGCCGACACCGTTGTAGTTGATCCGGAGCCCGGTCATGCCGAGTTCGGCCGCCCATTGATCGACCGCGGTGGCGGCGACCGTGTCACCGCCTCCGGTGAGCTGGGTGGCCGTGCCGGCGTAGGCCGGCGATTCGTACGACATGGCTGTCACGACGCACAGAACGGCTGCCGTCAGTGTTTGTGTCCCCCGCATGACGATCCAGCCAATCGGCAGCGGGTGGATCGCCGGGGCAGCCGGGGTTAAGAGCGGACGAAGATCAAGGGCGGCGTTCCGCCATCGACTCCACCCCGGAGATCAGCAGGTCCAGCCCGAACGCGTAGTACCGCTCGACGTCCGGCGCCCGCCGGTACGTCTTGGCGAACTCGATCATCATCGGGAACCGGTCGGCCGGCAGGCATTCCAGCTGGACGCGTTTCTGCCGGCGCCACTCGTCGGCCTGGTCGGCCGGGACGCTCGCCGGGCAGTCCGGCTGGCCGCCGACCAGCCCCATCGCGCCGTTCAGCAGGTACATCGCGATCCAGTACGACTCCTCGACGTCGAACCCCGCGGCGCCGAGCAGGGCCAGCGTGTCGTTGGTCGCGCGGGTGAAGTTGGGCGTCTGGGTCTTGTCGGTGGAGTGCAGCAGGTCCGGCAGCGACGGGTGCGCGCGCATGACGCCGATCACAGTCTCCAGGATCGCGCGGAGCTGTTTCTGCCACGGATCGCCGGCCGTCCGGTCCGACCGGACGTCGCTGAGCACGTAGTCGACGACCCCGAGCAGCAGCTCGTCCTTGTTCTTGAAATGCCAGTACAGCGCCATCGGGGTGACGCCCAGCTCCTTGGCCAGGCGTCGGATGGTGATGGCGTCCAGGCCCTCCTCGTCGGCGAGGCGCAGGGCGCGCTCGGCGACGGTCGCCTTGCTGAGTCGTTCCGCTGGAGTCACTTGACAACCATACAACGTACAGGTCTCATGTACGAGGTACATGTACGTCGTACAAGTACGCTGTACAAGCGAAGGCGTAGGGGGAGCGATGGAGAAGAACCGTCGGTGGTGGGCGCTGGTCGCGGTGGCGCTCGGCACCTTCATGACGTACCTGGACAACAACGTGGTGAACGTGGCGTTGCCGAGCATTCAGCGGGAGCTGGGCCTGAGCATCTCCGGCCTGGAGTGGATCACCAGCGCGTACATCCTGGTCTTCGCCGGTCTGCTGCTGGCCGGTGGCCGCCTCGGCGACGTGGTCGGCCACCGGGTGGTCTTCCTCTCCGGGCTGGGGATCTTCACGGTCGCCTCGCTCGCGGCCGGTCTGGCCGGCGGCCAGGAGCTGCTGATCGGCGCCCGGGCGCTGCAGGGCATCGGCGCCGCGCTGCTGTCCCCCGCGGCGCTCGCGCTGATCCAGGAGCTCTTCCCGGACCCGAAGGAGCGCGGCACCGCGATCGGCATCTGGGGCGCGGTCGGCGCGCTCGCCCTCGCGGTCGGCCCGCTGACCGGCGGGGTGCTCGCCGAGCACGTCTCGTGGGGCTGGATCTTCCTGATCAACCTGCCGATCGGCGTGGCGACGTTCGCGCTCGCGATGATCACCATGCCGCGCGGCATCACTAAGAATCACGAAAAATCCGTTTTTAAAAAGATGGACCCGATCGGCCTGGTCACGTCCTCGGTCGCGCTGTTCGCGCTCACCTACGCCCTGATCGAGGGCGACGCCAAGGGCTGGACCTCCGGACTGATCCTGGGATCGTTCGCGGTCGCGGCGGTGGCTGCCACTGCGTTTGTGGTGCAGCAGAGCCGTACCGAGGACTCGATGGTGAATTTGGCCTTCTTCCGCTTGCGCATGTTCACGGGCGGTCTGCTGGCCATGGGGTTGTGGGCCTTCGGGGTCTTCGGCATCTACTTCTACATGGCGATCTACCTGCAGAACGTGCTCGGCTTCTCGCCGACCGAGGCGGGCGCCGGCTTCGTGCCGCTCGCACTGATCACCGCGGTCGGCGCCGTCCTGGCCCCGCGTCTGGAGGCCCGCTTCGGCGTGGCCCGGGTGACCGCTTTCGGTCTTCTGGTGATGGGCGGCTCGATCCTCGGGATCGCCCAGTACGGCGAGGGCACCCACTACCTCGACCTGCTGCCCTGGTTCGCCCTCTACGGCGTCGGCGGCGGTCTGCTGATCCCGCTGAGCAACGTGGTGCTCGGCGCGCTGCCGAGCGAGCGGGCCGGCATCGCCTCCGGCATGCTGAACGTCTCCCGCGAGGTCTTCGGCCTGCTCGGGGTGACCGTGCTGGGCGCGATCCTGAGCAACCGGGCCGGCGCCTCGACCGGCACCGAACTGCACCGCTACCTGGTCGGTTACCAGTGGGCGATGGTGGTCGCCGCGATCCTGATCCTGGTCGGGGTCCCGCTCAGCCTCTGGATGCTGCGCAAGGCGAAGCCGATCGAGCAGGACACCGTGGTCCCTGTGCTTGAGATGGTCTGACAGGCGGGTCCTCAGGAGTCGGCCACCCGTGGTCGACTCCTGAGGTGAAACCAAGCGCAATCGTGGCGGGACTCGTCGCCGTCCTGGTCTCGTTCTCCGGCCCGTTCGCGGTGGTCCTCACCGCCGCGTCGGCCGCGCACCTGACCGAGGCCCAGACCACCTCGTGGGTCTGGGCCATCGCCATCGGCAGCGGCCTGTCCGGACTTGTGTTGAGCCTGGTCACGAAGATGCCGGTGATCACCGCCTTCTCGACGCCGGGTGCGGCGCTGCTGGTCGGCTCGCTGAGCGCCTACAAGTACTCGGACGCCGTCGGCGCGTTCCTGTTCGCCGCGGTCGGGATGACGATCCTAGGTTTCTCCGGGCTGTTCGGCCGGATCCTCGCGAAGGTTCCGCAGGGGATCATCTCGGCGATGCTGGCCGGCATCCTGCTGCCGTTCGCGCTGGACGCGTTCCGGCAGCTCCCGGGCGCGCCCGCGGTGGTCGGGTCGGTGCTGGTGGCGTACTTCCTGGGCCGGCGATTTTTGCCGAACTACGCGGTGCTGCTGGCGCTGGGCGCCGGCTCGCTGGTCGCCGCGCTCCAGCGTGAGCTGCACCTCGGCGGGGTCTCCGCGGAGCTGACCCTGCCGCATCTGACGGTGCCGACGCTGAACTGGTCCGCGCTGGTCAGCGTCGGTCTGCCGCTGCTGATCGTGACGATGGCCGGGCAGAACGCGCCGGGCCTGGCCGTGCTGCGGGTGAGCGGGTATCAACCGGACGATCGACTGCTGCTGGGCAGCACCGGGGTCGTCTCGGTGCTGCTCGCGCCGTTCGGCAGTCATGGCATCAACCTCGCCGCGATCACCGCGGCGATCTGCACCGGCGAACAAGCACACCCCAACCCCCGCTTACGGTACGTCGCCGGCGTCGCCTGTGGCTTCTTCTACCTGCTCTGCGGTTTCCTCGGGACGGGCCTGGTCGGCTTCTTCACCGCGCTGCCGAAGCCGCTGGTCGCGGCGGTCTGCGGGGTGGCCCTGCTCGGCGCGCTGCTGGCCAGTCTGGCCGGCGCGCTCGACGACCGGCCGGCCCGGGAGGGCGCCCTGGTCACGCTCGCGGCGACCGCGTCCGGGATGACCGTGGCACACGTCGGCTCGGCGTTCTGGGGCCTAATTGCCGGCGTGTGCGTGCACCTTGTCCTGAACCGGCGGGCGCGGCAGCCGGGAGATCCGCAGCCAGACCAGGAAACCCCAGATCACGAAGCCGGCGTAGACCGCGTAGAGCACCGCTGACGGGTAGTAGCCGAAGTGCAGCAGCTCGGGGACGCCGACCAGGTCGACGGCGATCCAGCAGAGCCAGAACTCGACCCAGCCGCGGGCCATCGCGTACGTCGCCAGGATCGACCCGACGAAGATCCAGGAGTCCGCCAGGTAATACCACCAGGGGACCGGGAAACCCGCGCCGACCTGGCGGAACACGACGAAGCAGAGGGCCACCGCGAGCAGCGCGGCCGGGATCAGGACGAGCCGCTGCCGGTGCCCGGCCCAGTGCGGGAGCACCGCGGCGCCGAGGCCGAGCTGCCGGTTGCGGCGCCAGCGCCACGCGCCGTAGACGCTGGTGACCAGGAAGAACACCTGGCGCGCGGCCTGGCCGTAGAGCGGCGTGCCCTGATCGTTGCCGACCGCCTGCCCGAGGAACACGGTGAACAGCAGGACGTTGCCGACGATCCCGACCGGCCAGGCCCACGCGCTGCGGCGCAGGCCGAACAGCGCCGAGCCGAGGCCGAAGGCGTTGCCGACGATCTCCCGCCAGTAGATCGCCTGATCCGGCGTCACCTGCCATTTGGCGGTGTAGAACGCGGTCAGGAGCTGATCGAGCCAAGTCACGGCTCATGGTAGGCCGCGCCGGGTTTCCGCCCGGTTTCCGCCCGGGCATAGTGGGGCGGTGACCACCGCGCTCTCCTGTCCCACGCAGACCCGTCTCTACTCCGGGGGCCAGGTGATCGAGCAGAATTTCGGGTACGGCGACCTCGCCGCCCACCTGCGCGACGATCCGGACGCGGTGGCCTGGCTCGACCTGCTGGAGCCGACCGCGGCGGACCTCGCCACCGTCGGCGCCGAGTACGGCCTGCACCCGCTGGCCATCGAGGACGCCCTCGCCGCCCACGAGCGGCCCAAACTCGACCGGTACCCGGACCACCTGTTCGTCAACGTCTACGCGGTCGCGGTCCCGCACGCGGAGGAGAAGCCGCACAAGGTGGAGATCAGCGCCTTCGTCACCAAGCGGGTGCTGATCACCGTGCACAAGGACGAGGGCGACGTCGAGAAGCTGGCGAATCGCTGGGATCAAGATCCAGAACTGGCCGCCTCCGGCGGAATCAATTTCCTTCTGTACGGACTTTTCGACGTGGTCGTCGACAGCCAGTACGACGCCGCGCGGCGGATCGACGAGGCGATGGACACGATCGAGGACGCCATGCTCGGCGAGGGCGGTGCGCCCCGCCCGGTGCGGATGCACGGTTTCGCCCTGCGCCGCACCCTGGCCCAGCTGCGCCGCGCGGTCGCCCCGATGGAGGACGTGGTCGCCGAGATCCTCCGGCCGGACGGTGACCTGGTCGACGACAGCCTGCGGCCGTACTACCGCGACGTCGAGGACCACGCCGAGCGGGCCCTGGAGTCGATCGAGCACTCGCTGACCCGGATCACCGAGCTGCTCGACGCCGACCTCAACGAGCAGAGCAACATCCTCAACGACATCACCCGCAAGCTCGCCGCCTGGGCCGCGATCATCGCCGTACCGACCGCGCTGACCGGTTACTTCGGGCAGAACCTGCCCTATCCCGGCTATCAGCAGCCCTGGGGTTTCGTGCAGAGCACGGTGCTGATCGTGGTCCTCGCGACCACGCTCTACTTCTACCTGAAGAAGCGGGGCTGGCTGTAGTAGCGTCCCGGGTTGATCGGGGGTAGTGAATCCATGAACCTGACATCGGTTGATCTGGGGTACGGCGACGGCGACCCGGTGCTCCGCGACGTGACCGTGACCGCCCGCCCCGGCGAGGTGCTGGCCGTCACCGGAACTTCCGGAGCCGGCAAGACCACCCTGCTCAGTGCGATGGCTGGGCTGCTGGCCCCGCGCGCCGGCAGCGTCACGGTGGACGGCGCGCCGCTGGGCGACCGGGACACCGCGGTCGGGCGCGGCGTGGTGCTGATCCCGCAGGAGAACGGGCTGGCCGCGATCCTCACCGCGGCCGAGAACGTGTCCGTCGCGGTGATCGCCACCGGCGGCTCGCCGGCCGACGCCCGCCGCCGGACCGCCGACTCGCTGGCCGCCGTGGGCCTCGCCGGGCAGGCCAACCAGCTGATCGAGGAGCTCTCCGGCGGGCAGCAGCAGCGCGCCGCGATCGCCCGCGGGCTGGCGCTGCAGGGCGTGGTGGTGCTGGCCGACGAGGTGACCAGCGAGCTGGACGCGGCGAACCGGCAGAAGGTGCTGGAGCTGCTGCGGGCCGAGGCGGCCCGGGGCGCCACCGTCGTGCTGGCCACCCACGACCCGGAGGCGGCCGCCGCGTGCGACCGCGAGGTGCACCTGGCCGACGGCGTCGCGACCTGGGCGCGCTCCTAGTTGTCCACAAGGCGCGTTCCCGAGTTGTCCACAGGCCGAAACTTCCGGTCACCACGGAGCGCGTTGAGCGCGTAACCTCCCCGATGACCACGGGGAGGCCGGATGTTCGCGCTCGTGCTCGGCGCGGTGCGGACCAGGACCGCGCAGGTGCTGACGATTCTGGTTCTCGCCATGCTGGCGGCCGCGGTCGCGGTGGCCGGGCCCTGGTTCGCGTTCGCCGCGGCCGACCGGGCCGCGACCGTCGACCTGGCCGCGTCCGGGGCGGCCGAGCGGGCCGTCTCCGCGGTGCGGGACGTGAACACCCAGGGCGATCCGCGGGCCGCGCTCGCCGAGCTGGGCCGGCAGGTGCCGGACACCCTGCGGCTGCCCCTGAAGGATCCGGTCACCGGGCTGTCCGCGCTGCTCAGCGCGCGTTCGGTGGCCGGCGCCCCGCAGCTGCGGACGGACTATCGGGACGGGTTCTGCGACCACGTGCGGCTCACCGGGCGGTGCCCGTCCGCGCCCGGCGAGGCCGCGGTCAGCGAGGAGGCCGCCCGTCGCCTCGGCGTCACCACCGGCGGCACGCTGACCCTGCAGAGCTCGGTGGTCTCCGGGACGGTCCCGGTCCGGGTGGTCGCCCGCTATCAGCGGCTCGATCCCGACGGGCCCTATTGGAGCGACGAGCTGTTCCGCGGCACCACCGGGCTGGACCCGGTGTTCGTCCCGGTCGACACGTTCCGCGCGAGGCCGCTGTGGGGCGCGACGGCGGCCTACGACGGGGTGCTGCCCGACGACCTGATCCGCGGCGACCGGGACCTGGCCGCGAAGCTGACCGCCGCCGACAACCGGCTCGGCGTGACCGAGGTGCGGCTGGCCACCGGCGCCCGCCCGCTGCTCGAGACCATCCGGCGGGACCGGTCCACCGCCCTGCGCGGCGTGCTCACCGCCGGCGTGCAGCTGGTGATCCTCACCTGGTTCGCGATCGGCCTGGCCGGGCGCTACACCTCCCGCGACCGGCGCTCCGACGCCGCCCTGCTCAAGCTGCGGGGGGTCAGCCGGGCGGGCACCCTGCGACTGGCCTGGGGCCAGCACCTGGTGCCGCTCGCGCTCGGCGTGCTGCTCGGCGCCCCGGCCGGCTGGCTGCTGGCCCGGGCGCTGGCCGGCGGCGTTCCGGCCGCCGGTGACCGGTCGGCGGCGCTGACCTGGTCCGCGATCGCGGCCGGCGCGGTCCTGCTCGGCGGCCTCGCGGTGCTGGCCGCGGTCGAGGCGGCCCTGCTCGGCAAGCCGGTGGCGGCCCTGCTGCGGCCGGCCGGCGGCCCCGGTAATCCGTGGTGGCCGGTCCTCGCCGACGCGGTGCTGCTGGCGATCGCCGCCGCCGCGCTGTTCCAGGCCCGGTCCGGCAGCCCGGTGGTGGGCGTGGACGCGGCCGCCCCGGCGCTGGTGGCGCTCGCGGTCGGGCTGCTCGCCGCCCGGCTGCTCGGGCGGGCCGCGGCCCGGACCGGCCGGGTGGCCCTGCGCGCCGGGCGGCTGCGGCTCGGGCTCAGCGCCCTGCAACTGTCCCGCTCGGCCGGGGCGGAACGCGTCTTCGCGCTGCTCGTGGTCGGGGTCGCGCTGTTCGTGACGGCCGCCGGCGCGCAGTGGGGCGAGCGTGCCGCCCGGGCCGAGCGCGGCACCGCCGACCTCGGGGCGGTCCGGGTGCTGACCGTGTCGGGGACGAACCGTACCGGTCTGGTCGAGGCGGTCCGCCGGGCCGACCCGGGCGGGCGGGCCGCGATGGCCGCCGTGGTCAGCCGGGACGGCGTGCTGCGGATCCTCGAGGTGGACACCACCCGGCTCGCCGCGGTCGCCGCCTGGCGGCCGGCCTACGGGCCGGTCGGCACGCTGCCCGCGGCCACCGCCGCGGCCCGCCTGCCGGACCTGCCGGCGGTCACCGGCGACCGGCTCACCCTGCGTTTCCGGCGGGACGGGCCGGCCCCGGTCGCGCTCACCCTGACCCTGCGGCACGAGGCCACCGGTGCGCCGGTCACCGTCGGGTTCGGCGCGCTCGCGGCGGGGGAGGGCACCGTCACCGCGCCGGTGAGCGGCTGCGCCGGCGCCCCCGGGTGCCGGATCGTCAGCTGGACGCTGACCTCGGCGCCGGACCGGAACGGCAACACCGGCCCGCCGCCGGACGGCGCGGCGGTGACGATCCGCGAGCTGACCCAGAGCGGGCCGGAGCCGGCCGTGCTGGACCGGGCGGCGCTCGGCGACATCACCCGGTGGCGGCCCGGGACCCTCGGCGCGGCCCTCGACGTGGCCGCCACCGACGGCGCGTTGCGGCTGGTCACCGACGCGAACGCGAGCGGCCTGTCGCACGTCGGGGCGCAGGTGTGGGCGGCCGGGACCCGCGGGCCGCTGCCGGTGGTGCTGGCCGGCGCCGAGCCGGACGAGTGGCGGTATTCGGACGCGCTGCTCGGTGCGTACGGGGAGCCCGCCCCGGTGCAGGTCACCCGGGCCGTCGACGCGCTCCCGGTGGTCGGGCGGTCCGGCGTGCTGATCGACCTGGACGTCACCCGCCGGCTGGCCGGCGCCGGTGACCCGGGCGGCGACCTCCAGGTCTGGCTGGCCCCCGGCGCCCCGCCCGGGATCGTCGACGCGCTGGTCGCGGCCGGGCTGACGGTCGGCACCGACACCACCGCCGCGGCCCGGCAGGAGCGGCTCGGCGGCCAGGGGCCGGCCGCGGTGGTCCGCTTCGCGCTGCTGGCCGGGGCGGCGGCGCTGCTGCTGGCGGCGGCCACCGTGGCGACCGCGATCACCGCCGAGCGGCGCTCGCTCGGCGAGCAACTGCACGACCTGCGGCGGCAGGGTCTGCCGGCCCGGGTCGCGATCACCGTGAGCTTCGCCGGCCCGGCCGCGATGATCCTCGCCGGCGTCCTGATCGGAGTGCTGGCGACCCTGGTGAGCGTGGGGCTGACCGGCAGTCCGGTGCCGGCGTTCACGGACGGCTGGCGGGTGCTGCCGGCGCCCTCCCCGCTGCTGCCCGGGGTGCTGGCGCTCGCCGCCCTCGGTGGTCTCGCCCTGCTCGGCCTGGTGGGCTGGCTCGCGCTGCGGCGCCTGATCCGGGAGCTCGCCCGATGATCGCGCTCGTGCTGTCGATGGTCTGGCACCGCCGTGGCCAGTCGATCACCCTCGCCCTGCTCGCGCTGCTGGCGGTCGCCGCCGCGGTGGCCGCCCCGGCCTACCTGGTGGCCGCCGAGCGCGCGGTCGCCGCCGGGCAGATCGCCACCGCCGCCACCGGCGAGCTGACCCTGACCGTCCGCGCGACCCAGAACAACCAGACCCGGGAGGGCGCCGGCGACGACTTCGCCGAGCTGGGCGGGACCCTGATCGCGCTGCCCGGATTCACCTACTACTACGCCGCCGAGACCCCCACGGTCGGCCTGGAGAAGACCGACCGGTACCCGACGCTGCTGGTCTTCCGGCAGGACGTCTGCGCCCACGTCCGGATCGTGGCCGGGCGCTGCCTGTTCGGCGAGGGCGACGTGCTGCTCGGCGAGAAGACCGCGACCGCGCTCGACCTGGCCCCGGGGGACGACATCACGCTCCGGGGCGCGCTGCCGGACACCTCCGGCGGGGCGGCCCGCTACCTGCCCTCGGGCGCGCCGAAGACGCTGGTGGTGGCGGGCGTCTACCGGGTGGTCCAGCCCGGGGAGCCGTACTGGGGGCGGCACGGCTACTTCGTCAGCGGCCCGGACGTCGGCCCCGGCGAGCCGGTCTTCACCACCTCGATGACGCTGCCGGCGACCGACCGGACCACCACCGGCATGGCGATCGACGGGATCGCCGCGCCCGGCACGCTCGACATCGACCGGCTCGCCGCCCTGCGCGGCGAGCTGCGGCGCCTGAACGAGGACGCCGCCGAGCTGGACGAGACGCTGCAGATCGACACCGACATCCCGCGCCTGCTGGACCGGATCGACGAGGGCCGGGCGTCGGCCCGACTGCTGGTGCCGGTGCTGGCCGTGCCGCTGGTGCTGCTCGCCTGCTTCAGCATCTACCTGACCGTCGGCTACGGCGCCGAGGGGCGGCAGAGCGAGCTGGCCGTGGTCGCCCTGCGCGGCGCCCGGTGGTGGTCGCGCTGGTGGCTGGCGACCGGGGAGAGCCTGCTCGCGGTGCTGGCCGGCGCCCTGCTCGGCTGCCTCGCCGGGCAACTGCTGAGCAACGTGGTGGCGGCGGTCCGGTTCCCCGGGGTCGGCCCGGCCGCCGACTGGTCCTCGTTGCGGTACGCGCCGGTCGCCGCTCTGATCGCGCTGCTCGCCGCGGTCGCCGCGCAGCGCCGCCAGCTCACCCGCCCGGTCGCCGGCCTGCTCCGGCGGATCCCCGCCCCGGGCACCGGGCGGGTCCCGTTCGGCGAGGCGGTGCTGCTGGTCCTGGCCCTGCTCGCCGGCGGTCAGCTGATCCTGTCGCACGGCTCGCTGACCGGGCTCGGCCTGTTCGCGCCGGCGTTCACGCTGCTCCTGCTGGCGCTGCTGCTGTCCCGGGCGCTGCTGCCGCTGATCGGCCGGGTCGCCGCCCGGGCGCTGCGCCGCGGCCGGCTCGGCCTGGCCCTGGCCGGGCTGCAGCTGACCCGGCGGCCCGGCGCGTCCCGGCTGTTCGCGCTGCTGGTGGCGGCCGCGGCGGTGGCCGGGTTCGCCGGGTGCGCGGTGGACACCGCGGTGCGCGGCCGGGACGCCCAGGCCCGGCTGCAGGCGGGCGCCGAGCGGGTGCTCACCGTCGAGCAGGTCTCCGGCCGGCAGCTGCTCACCGCGGTGCGTGCCGCCGACCCGGACGGCACCTGGGCGATGGCGGTCGCCCAGCTCTCCAGCGGCGGTGCCCACGCGACGCCCGGCCTGGCGGTGGACAGCCGGGCGCTCGCGGCGGTCGCGATCTGGCCCGGCGACGCGACCGGGGCCGGCCAGGTGGCCGGGCGGCTGCGGCCGGTGCCGGCCGAGCCGACCACGATCGACGGTCCCGAGCTGGCGGTCGACGTCACCAGCAGCGTCGCCGGCCTGCGCCTGAGCGCGAAGGTCTCCTCGGCGAGCGGGGAGACGGTGGCCGACCTGGGTGCGTTGCGGGCGGGGCGGGCGACGTACCGGGTACGGCTCGAGGTGTGCCAGGGCGGCTGCCGGATCAACGGCCTGGAGATCGGCGGCGCCGGGCGGGACCGGATCACCGGCCGCCTGGTGATCCGTGGCCTCGGGACGAAGTGGCTGGTGTCCGAACGGGGCCGGCTCGCCGCCGGCGCGGACGGGATCACCGTCGACGTGGACGTGTCGCCGGAATACGCCGAGGCGGTCCGGTTGCGGCCCGCCGGGGTGCCGGATCCACTGCCGATCGCGTACGCCGGTGAGGCGCCCGTCGCGATCGAGGGCCTGGCCGACAAGCCGGTCCCGGTCGCCGCGGTCGCCACCGTGCCGGCCGTCCCGTCCCTGGGCCGCCGGGCGTTCCTGGTGGACCTGGGCTACACCGGCCTGCTCGCCTCCGGGACCAGACGGGCCGCGACCGCGCAGGTCTGGCTGGGCGCGACCGCCCCGGCCGACGCGGTCGACCGGCTCAGCGCGCAGGGGCTGACCGTCACCGACGACACCGGGGCGGCGGCGATCCGGGCGCGGCTGGACCGGCAGGGGCCGGCGCTGTCGCTCGGGTTCTACCTGCTGGCCGCGGCGCTGGCGACGCTGCTCGGGGTCGGCGCGCTGATCCTGACCGTGGCGGTGGACCGGGGGCGGCGCACCGAGGACCTGGTCGCGATGCGGGTCCAGGGGCTGCGGCGGGGGCCGGCCGGGCAGGCCACCTTCTGGACGTACCCGGTGCTGGTCACGGCCGCGGTCCTGGCCGGGGTGGGAGTGGGGGTGGTGGGCTGGCGGCTGACCGGGTGGGCGTTGCCGCTGGCCGGGATCGACCCGCCGGATCTGCCGTTGCCGGGGCAGCCCCGCCCTGGTGTGCTGGTGTGGTGGGCGCTGGCGATCCTGGCGCCGTATCTGCTGGCCGCGGTGCTGGGCGGCCGCGACCTGCGCCGCCGCGTCGACTGAGGCGAGGCGAGGCGGGGCGGGGCGGGGTGGGCCGGCCGCGTCGGCTGAGGCGGGGCGGGCGCGTGCCGCTGGGGCAGCTGAGGCAGCTGAGGCAGCGCGGGCGGACGTCGCCGCGTCGGCTGAGGCGGCGTGGCTGCATGTCGCCCCGTCGGCCGAGGCGGGGCGCGGGGCGGGGCGGGCGCGGGTGCATGTCGCCGGGGTGGCTGACACGATTCAAGACGGCCTAGCGTATTCGGGGCGTTTTCGCCAGGGCCGAAAGACTCTGGCCGACGTTGATCCACCACGGGCTCTTCTCCGTTCTCCCACATGACAAAAGCTGTGCGAGAGCTGTGGAGGAGGTTCGTGTGGTCGCCATCGAACTGGGATCACGTCTGCGGCAAGTGGCCGGGATCACTGTCGCCGTCGTGGCGCTGATGCTCCTCCAGCCGCACGCGGCGCGGGCGGCCGAGGACCCGGGCGTGCCGGTGCCGCCGAACCAGCTGATCACCGACACCGGTGAGGGCGAGGTCACCGCGGCGGACCGGGACTTCGCGTCCCGGGTGCGCCTCGCCGGGCTGTGGGAGATGCCGGCCGGCCAGATGGCCCAGCAGAAGTCCGACGACCCGCGGATCCAGCAGATCGGCAAGGACATCGCCGCCCAGCACGCGGTACTGGACCAGCTGGTCCGGGCGGCGGCCAAGAAGCTGGACATCGAGCTGCCGAACAAGCCGAACGCCGACCAGCAGGGCTGGCTCGGCGAGATGCGGGCCGCCCAGGGCAAGGAGTTCGACCAGATCTTCGTGGACCGTCTGCGGGCGGCGCACGGCAAGATCTTCCCGGCGATCGCGACGATCCGCGCGAGCACCCGCAACGACACGATCCGCAAGCTCGCCCAGCGGACCAACCAGTTCGTCGCGACGCACCTGACGCTGCTGGAGAGCAGCAACCTGGTCGACTTCAGCGAGCTGCCGACCGCCCCGCCGCCGACGACGGCGCCGGCCAAGACCGACACCAACGCCGTGCTGTCGGCGAACGACACCGCGGCCGGCCAGAAGCCGGCGTCGCCGCTGACCACCCCGGTGGTCGCGGTGGTAGTGGTCGCGGCGTTCGGCGTCGCGTTCCTGGTGACCCGCAAGATGTGGCCGAGCAGCCCGCGCCGGCGCCGCCGCTACTACAACTGACAAGACCCGCAGCACAGCCGCCAGCACCAGCCGCCACCCCGCGGCTGGTGCTGGTGGCTGTTGAAGGGCTCGTGAACAGCCGTGGGTGCCGAGCAGGCCGCGCCGCTACTACACCTGCGGGGCCGTTTCGGTGCCGCCCGGGACCAGGGTGACCTCGCCGTCCACGTGCTGGACGGTGAAGAGCGTCCCGGGTGGATAGGACCCCAGCACCTCCGGGGGCAACTGCACCGTCCCGTCCCCGGCCACCACCGCGAAGTCCTGCCCGTCGCGCCCCTCCGCCCCGACCCGGCCGTCCCGGATGGTGACCGCCCGGCCGAGCCGCGAGCCGACCTCGTTGTCGTGGGTGACTACCACGATCGTGGTCTCCCGCTCCTGGTTCACCGTTTCGAGTGCGTCCAGGACCTCGTCGCGCCCGGCGGTGTCCAGCCGGCTGGTCGGCTCATCGACCAGCAACAGTCCGGGCCCGGTCGCGATGCCGACCGCGAGCGCGGCCCGCTGGCGCCCGCCGGGGGTCAGGTCGGCCAGCTTGCGACGGCCCTGACCAGGGAGCCCGACCAGGTCGAGGATCCGGTCGGGATCGTCGAGCTTGATCCCCCGGGTGTGCGCCGCGCGGCGCTGGGCCAGCCAGATATTGCGGTGCAGCGTCGCGTACGGCAGCAGGTTGCGCGCCGCCCCCTGCAGGACCACCCCGATCTCGGTGCCCCGCAGCCGGGAGATCTCGCCGTCGGCCAGCTTGCCGAGGTCGTACGTACCGACGTTGATCCGCCCCGCGGACGGGCGCATCAAGCCCGCCAGCAGCGCGATCAACGTCGACTTGCCGGACCCGGAGGGCCCGACCAGGGCGATCGTCTCGCCCGGGGCGATGGAGAGATCGACCCCGGCCAGGGCGACCACGTCCCCCGCCTCGGCACGGTAGATGTGCACCACCCGCCGGCACGCGACCGCCAGTCCGTTCATGAGATCACGCTAACGTCGGTGGAGGCGTCCTGACGACCCCGTCGGGTCGCCTCTAGCATGTGGCCGTGCGTGACATCGCCGTTTTCACCGGATCCGCCCATCCCGAACTGGCCGCGGAGATCTGCGAGCACCTCGGTGTGCCACTTTTGCCGACCCGGATCTCCCGGTTCGCCAACGACTGCATCGAGGTGCAGCTGGAAGGGAACTGCCGGGAACGGGACGTGTTCCTGATCCAGCCGCTCGTCCCGCCGACCCAGGAGCACCTCGCCGAGCTGCTCTTCATGCTCGACGCCGCCCGTGGCGCGTCGGCCGGCCGGATCACCGTGGTCCTGCCGCACTACGCCTACGCCCGCTCCGACAAGAAGGACGCCCCGCGCATCTCGATCGGTGGCCGCCTGGTCGCCGACCTGCTCACCACCGCCGGCGCCAACCGGGTGCTGGCCATGACCCTGCACTCGCCGCAGGTGCACGGCTTCTTCAGCATCCCGGTGGATCACCTGCACGCGCTGCGTGAGCTGGCCCACCACTTCCGCGGCTACGACCTGAGCAACACCGTGGTGGTCTCCCCGGACCTGGGCAACGCGAAGGAGGCCGCGGCGTTCGCCCGGCTGCTGAACATCGAGGTCGCGGCGGGCGCCAAGCAGCGTTTCGCGGACGACAAGGTGGTGATCAACTCGATCATCGGTGAGGTGGGCGACCGGGACGTGATCGTCCTGGACGACGAGATCGCCAAGGGCAGCACGGTGTTCGAGCTGCTCGCCCGGCTGCGCGAGCGGAACGTCCGCAGCGTGCGGGTGGCCTGTACGCACGGTCTGCTCACCAACGACGCGGTGCAGCGGCTGGCCGCGGAGAAGGAGATCGAGGAGATCGTCTGCACGAACACGGTGCCGATCCCGGCGGCGAAGCGGCACGAGAAGCTGACCGTGATCTCGGTGGCGCCGGCGCTGGCCGAGGCGATGCGCCGTATACACAACGGCGAGTCGGTCAGCGCGCTTTTCCAGTAACAATCGTCCGGAATCCGGTCCGGCCATGAACATCCGGGCCGGATTCCGCCGAACACCCCGCACGCAGGCCCCAGGACACGAAAAATGTGCACATGGGTGTCATGGCTTACCCCCTCCGGTACGCGCTCGCCGATCTAGCCCTCGCGCTCAGCCGCGCCGCCGCGGACCCGGCCGAGGTCCGTTCCACGGCCGCTCGCGCCGCCGCCGACATGATCGGTGACGGCGCCGGCGTGCAACTGCTCCGCGACGACGGCCAGTACGAACACATCGCCTACCACCACGTCGAGGACGACCGGTCCGATCCGCTGGTCCGGGTGCTGGACCGGGCCGGCCAGGCGATCGACGACGAGTACTCGACCACGCTCGCGGCCAGTCGCCGCCCGATCGTGCTGGCCGGTGAGTCGGCGGCGGCTCTGGCCACGCCGGAGCACGGCATCACGGCCGCGGTGCTCTGTCCGGTGATCGTGGACAACACGTACGCCGGCTATCTGATTTTGACCCGGCATGTGCCGGACGCCTTCTACTCGACACCCGAGGTCGAGCTGGCCCGGGACATCGCCGGGGAGCTGGCGCTCGCGGTGGCCGGCTCGCGGGCGCAGGAACGGCTGCGGGCCGCCGAGGAGCGCTACCGCCGGGTCCTCGAGACGATCCCGGAGGGTGTGCTGCAGCTCGACCCGGACGGGGTGGCGACCTACGCCAACGAGCCGATCGGCGTGGTGCTCGGCATGCCCCGCAGCGAGCTGATCGGGGTGTCGCTGCGCGGCTTCCTGGACAACCAGGGGCAGAAGGAGCTGGACCGGCGGATCACCGAGTGCATGGGCGGCCGGTCCACGGTCGGCGCCACCCGGCTGATGCGTGCGGACGGGTCCCGGCGCAGCGTGCGGATGAGCATGATGCCGGTCCGGGACGACCACGGCGAGTTCGGCGGCGTGCTCTGCATGATCACCGACACCACCGACCACATCGACGCCCGCGGCCTCAAGCGCCAGCTCGACCACCTGCGCCGGCTGGACAGCCTGGGCCAGCTGATCGGCGGCCTGTCGCACGACTTCAACAACCTGATGACCGTGGTGGCCGGCTCGGCCGACATGATCCTGGAGCACGTCGAGGACGGCACCCCGCAGCACCAGCTGGCCAAGGACATCCTGGACGCGGTGTCGACCGGGCGCACGCTCACCCACCAGCTGCTCGCGTTCGGGCGCAGCGAGGGGAACCGGCCGGAGGTCATCCCGATCCCGGACCTGCTCACCGACGTGCAGTCGCTGTTCAGCCGGACGCTCGGCGAGCACATCGGGCTGGACCTGGCCTTCGGGCCGGACGTCTGGCCGGTGAAGGCCGAGCGCGGCCCGCTGGAGCAGGCGCTGGTCAACCTGGCGGCGAACGCCCGGGACGCGATGCTGCACGGCGGCATGGTCCGGGTCGCGGCCACCAACGAGGTGATCGAGCCGGGGCAGCTCGCCGAGGGCGCGCCCACCGGCAAGCTGGTGCACCTGGTGGTCACCGACACCGGCAGCGGCATGGAGGAGGAGATCCGCAAGCGGGCCCTCGAGCCGTTCTTCACCACCCGGCCCACCGCGGCCGGCCTGGGCCTGGCCACCACCGCCGGGATCGTGGCGAACCTGGGCGGGCACATCGAGCTGGAGTCCCGGCCGCGGATCGGCACGACCGTGCACATCTACCTGCCGGCCGCCGAGGAGCGGGCGCAGACGGCGAGCGAGCGCGGTGGCAAGAACGCGGTGATCGGCCGGGTGCTGATCGTCGAGGACCAGCCGGACGTGGCCCAGCTCGTGCAGCGGCTGATCGCGCCGGCCGGGTACGAGATCGCGGTGGCCACCGACGCGCTGACCGCGGTCACCCAGGTCGCCTCGGGCGCCCGGCCGGATCTGCTGATCACCGACGTGGTGATGCCGACGATGACCGGGCCGGAGCTGGCCGGAGCGCTGCGCACGCACCAGCCGGACCTGCCGGTGCTCTACATGTCCGGGTACACCGCGGCGTCGCTCGGCCCGCAGCTGCACCTGGACGAGAACAGCATGTTGCTGGAGAAGCCGTTCACCCGCTCGACGCTGCTCGGCGCGATCCGCTCACTGTGCGGACCGCAGCCGACGCACCCTTGAACGAGGTCCGCGGGGATTCGTGACGGTCCGGGTGGGAGTCCTCCCGGACCGTGCGAATCTGGCCGCCAGGGCTTGCCAGTTCATCTGGACAAAACGCAATATCTCGGGGCATTGCCGTCAGGCGGAAGGATCCCCGAGTAATGCAGGATTCCACGGACAGCGAGCAACTTGCCGGACGCAGTGTCGGTAACTCGTACCGATTGGTGAAGCCGATCGGGCAGGGCGCCACCGGCACGGTCTGGGAGGGTGTGGAGAGCGCGACCGGGAAACCGGTGGCGGTCAAGCTGCTGCACGAGAGCCTGCTGCGCCAGCCCCGGCTGGTCACCCGCTTCGTGCAGGAGCGGACCATCCTGCTGATGCTCCGGCATCGCAACGTGGTGCGGGTCCGCGACCTGTTCAGCGTGGGGGAGACCCTGGGTCTGGTGATGGACCTGGTGGCCGGCGGCAGCCTGCGCGACCACCTGGAACGTGAGCGGACCATGGCCCCGGCCGAGGCGGCCCGGCTCGCCGCGCAGGTCGCCGACGCGCTGGCCGAGGCCCACGAGCTGGGCATCATCCACCGCGACCTGAAACCGGACAACATCCTGGTGCTGGAGAAGAACGGGAAGCTGGAGACCCGGCTGACCGACTTCGGCATCGCCCGGATCCTCAACGTCCCCAGCATGACCACGCCGAACGCGGTGGTCGGCACGCCGCACTACATGGCCCCGGAGGCGTTCCACGGGGTGACGCCGAGCTCGGCGACCGACGTCTACGCGCTCGGGGTGCTGCTCTACGAGCTGGTCTCGGGGCAGCCGCCGTACCTCAGCGACTCGGTGCCCGAGTTGATGCGCATGCACGCCGAGGGCCGCCCGCAACGCCGCCCCGGCATCCCCGACGACCTGTGGAAACTCATCCGGTCCTGCCTCTCGGCCAAGCCCAAGCAGCGTCCGGCCGCGCCCGCGCTGGTCCGGGACCTGCGGCAACTGGCCCGCAAGCTGACCGAGGTGCCGGCGCTGCTGCCGCCCGCGCCGCCGAGCCTGCCGCCCGTCGACCCGGACGACATGGCGGTCGACCCGCCCGAGCTGCGCCGGAGCGTGCGGCTGCTGGACTCCGGGCGGCGGGCCGTGGCCCCGCAGCGCCGCCCCCGCAACGCCGCGCCGGTCCACCGCTGGATCCGGTCCAGCGCGTCCGTCGCGGTCCTCGCCGGGATCCTGCTGGCGACCGGCATCGTCACCTCGCTCTGGCGCCTCGCGCCCGGCGAGAGCGCCGCGACGCCGCCGACGGCCGGCGCGCTCCCCACCCATCCGATGCGGGCCGCTGCCTCTCTCGCCGCGAGGCGGCCGGCCCTCACCCCGAAGCCGCGGTCCAAGGCCGCTTCGCCCACCAAAAAACCGATTAGGGTACGGACGAAGCCCGCCACCAAGACCCGATCCCCACTGCCGGAGGGGGACCGCCGCGGGCCCTGGGAGTGCGCCCCCGGCCTCGTGATCGACCTGGCCACGCGCAGCCCGCTCGCCCCGAAGCCGTGCCACTCGGTCGGCCGCGACGTCCAGTTCCAGGCGTCGCTGACCGCGCCCGCCGGGGGCCGCGCCCGGATCGAGGTGACCCTGCGGGACGCCGAGACCGGCCGTACCGTGGCCGGCCCCACCACGTGTGACGGGCTCACCTTCACCCAGGGCCGGATGACCCGGGCCTGCGGTCCGGCCGGCGCCGCACCCCGGCGCGGGCACAATTACACGGTCGTCATGGCCTTCCGGTACGAGCGTGACGGGCACACCTCGAGCAGCACCGCCCGGGGGCGCGTCTTCACCTGGTGACGAAGCCCACTAAGATCCATCGATACGCCGGGAGGGGGCTTCCGTCATGAGCTTTGATCTGTACGTCTGGCACGAGCCGGAGGCGATCACGCCCGCGCTCGCCGAGAGCAAGCTGCGCCGCTGGCGGGACGAGGAACCCGGGATCTTCCGGGCGCATCCCGCCGTGCGGTCGTTCCGCGCCGCCCTGACCGACCGCTTTCCGCCGGACTCCGAGGTGTGGAGCGGCCGGCCGGCCGAGTCCGACACCGTGCTGGCCCTGACCGTCGCCTGGCCCCGGGCCGGCGAGGTGGGCTCGGCCGTCGTGGCGCTGGCCCGGGAACACGGCCTGGTCTGCTACGAGCCGCAGTCCCACCTGCTCAACCCGAACGCGGCCGGGCACATCCCGGCCTTCACGCTGACCTCGGCGGCCGGGCCGGAGGTCCCCGACCCCACCGAGAAACGGATCGAGCAGCGGATCCGCCGCCTCGGCCCGGACAACCACTTCCTGATCCTGGAGCGCGCCGACGGCTGGTTCGTCCAGGTCGGCTACGGGCCGGCGGCGGGGGCGGAGGCCGGCCGCTACGCCCTGGAGTACCGGGAGGGCGCCCCGGAGCGGCATTACCGCACCGAGACCCCGGACCTCACCGAGGCCGCCCGCCTGCTGACCGACTTCCTGGCCGGCGCCGACACCTACAAGCGCCGCCACACCTGGCAGCCCCTCCACACCTGACCGACCCAGGCGCCGGGGCGGACGCCCTGACCGATCGCGGCGCCTTCGGGTGGACGGCCCTGATCGATCCCGGCGCCGGGGGCGGTCGCTGTCGGACAGGGTCAGCGGTTGCGGATCGTCTCGGCCAGCATGCGCAGGAACTCCGGGTCGTCGTCCGGCCCGATCGGGGCGACCCGGGGCATCGCCACCAGCGGCGTCAGCTGCTCGGCCGCCGTGCCGGCCCCGCCGCGCCCGGCCCGGAACCAGCCGATCGCCCCGGCCACCGGGCAGAGCGCGATGAGCACCAGCCACGCCTTCCGCGGAAAGTGCCGTACCCGGGACTCCTCGGTGGTCAGGCAGTCGATCACCGCGACCACGCTCAGCGCGACGGTGACGAGGAAGAGCAGCAGGTTCAGTCGGGCCATGCCGAGGAATCCTGCCGCCCACCGGCAGCCACCCGGTTCCCCGCGAGTTGCCACCCCGTTGCACACCCGCGACCCCGGCCCGCGGGCGAGCCGGGAGTGCCCGCGGCGGGGCCTGGAGTGCCCGCGGCGGGGCCGGAAGTGGCCGCAGCCGGGCCAGGAGTGCCTGCGGCCGGGCCCAGGAGTGCCTGCGGCCGGGCCGGGAGTGGCCGCGGCCGGGCCAGGAGTGCCCGTGGCCGGGCCGGGAACGGCCGCAGCCCGGCCCGGGCGGGTCGCGGGCGGGTCGCGGGCGGTGGGTGGGGGCGGGACGGGGCTCAGGCCGTACCCAAGCAAGGGTTTGATCTTGGTTTGGCGGCGGGCTCACCGGAGCCCGCCGCCGGGCGTCGGTCAGGAGGTGGCGCTGGTCAGGGCGGGTAGGTAGCCGAGGGTGTAGCCGTTCGTGTTCGGGTGGTAGGAGTTCTGCGGCGGGATGATCGTCAGGCCGTTGAGGTACGGCTTGGCGGCACAGACGCCGTGGCCCGCGAAGTTGTCCCGGACGTCCGCGTAGGTGAAGCCGGCCGCCGCGGCCCGCGACTTGATCATGTCGTCGAGGGTCTGCGCGCCGCTGTTCAGCGCCTTGCGCTTGGTCGCGCTCATCTCGCAGATGGTGGCCGAGGTGTCGAAGATGTTCGGGTAGGACAGCACGACCACCTGCGCGCCCGGGGCCTTCGCCTTGATCGCGGCGTAGGTCGCGTCGAGCTTGCCCGGGAGCGTGGTGGCGACGTAGGTCTTGCCCGCGTTCACCTTTGCCGTGCAGGTGGCGTCGCTGCTGGTCAGGCACGTGATGACGGTCGGCGCGAAGCCGGCGTCGTTGCCGCCGATGGTGATGCTGACCAGGTCGGTGCCGCTCTTCATGGCCGGCACCTGGGTGTTGAGCACGTCGTCGGTGACCGCGCCGCTGCAGGCCAGGAACTGGAACGTGGCCGGGCTGTGCTTGGCCGCCCACTGCGCCGCGTAGCTGTAGTTGCTCCGCAGGCAGCCGCCGGACTGTCCGGGCGCGCCGACCCCGGACGAGTAGGAGTCGCCGAGGGCGACGTAGTCGACGCCGGCCGCCTGAGCGGGGGATGCGACGGCGACGGTGAGCGCGAGGGCGGACGAAGTGACGAGACAGGCGAGGACGGTAGCCCTACTCATCGATGGCCTCCGATATCCGTATGCGGATCTCTGGGGCCGAAGCGCTTCGGTTACCGCACAGTAAGTCAAGGTCGTGAGAAATGGAAAGCGGTGATTTTCTTGTTACAGAGGAGTAACATGCTTCGATGTGACCTGGGGTTATGGCCCTGGGTGATGTTACATGGGCGCTTCGTGACGGGCTCTCAACCACTGCGGAGCGATCCTTCAGCGTGTCTCCAGAAATCCGGGCTAGGTTCGATCACATGGAAGAGAACCGGGCTCGGCGGGTGGTCGAGCGGCTGCGCGGGCGCAACGTCTTCGCCCATCTGAAACTTCCGCACGCCGGGCTGACGCAGTACGGGATTCGCGTCGTCCTCCCCGACGGCCGCGAGGCGATCTGGGACAACGACGGCACCGCCGGGCTCGAGGCGCAGGTCATGCGCGACGGCATTCTGGTGGGATTCGTCCCGTCCATCCCGGGGTCCGAGAGCTTCAGCGACGACGAGATCGTCAGCGCGATCGCCGGGGCGGACTATGACCAGCCGATCGGCCGCTCCACGCCGGTCGCCGGGCGCCGTCCGACTCCGTCGCCTCCGCCGCAGAGCTTGACGCAGCGTTTGCGCACCACCTTCGGTGGCTGAAAACCGCTTCTTGGGTACGGTCTGGGCCGCGTCGACGTCAGTCGGCCCGGTCGTCGCGACCGCTCCCCAGGCCTGATCGGCCCAGCCTCGCCGGGTCATGCGGCGGGGGCCGGCTGGTGCTGAGGTTTGCTTCCGAGGGGTTGGAGCAGCCGTGCGTGCCGGCCGGGTGGGTGCCGTGCGGCGGGCTGGTGGTTGAGGGTTGTTTTGAGGGGTCTGGCTGCCCTCAGCCACCAGCCCGCCGACGAGCATGCGGGGCAGCCGGCGATGAGTCGGGCGAGGTCGCGCCGGATGGCCGGGCGGCCGCGGCTGGGCGATGAGTTGGGCGAAGTTCGCGCCGGAGCGCCGGGCGGGCGGAGGTGTGCCGATCGCCGCCGCGTGCGGAGGTGCGCCGGTCGCCCGGGTCAGGCGGAGTCGCGCCAGATGACCGGGGTGGGCAGGAGCTGGCCGAGGGTCTCGATCCGCTCGCCGCGGAGCTGTCGCAGGATCAGCTGAGCCGCCACGGCTCCTATCTGCTTCGCCGGCTGGTGGACCGTGGACAGCTGCGGCTGGGTCCGGACCGCCCAGGTGCTGTCGTCGAAGCCGACGATCCCGACGTCGGTGGGGACCACCCGGCCGGCCTCGCGAAGCGCTTCGAGGGCGCCGGCGGCGATCGCGTCCGACGCGGCGAAGACGCCGTCGATGCCGGGGTCGCGTTCCAGCAGCATGCGCATGCCCTTGACGCCGGAGCCGTAGTCGTAGTGCGGGACGTCGGCGACCAGGGCCGGGTCGAACAGCTCGCCGGTGGCGGTGCGGAAGCCGCTCAGCCGGTCGCTGCCCGAGTCCCGATCCAGCGCGGCGGCGATCATGCCGATCCGCCGGCGGCCGGTGGCGACCAGGCGGGCGGTGATGTCGCGGGCCGAGCCGGCGTTGTCGATGCCCACGAACGGGATCGTGCCGCCCAGGTCCGGCGGGTGGCCGACGAACGCGGCCGGCAGCCGCAGGTCCTCGATGACCTGGATGATCGGGTCGTGGGAGCGGGCCGAGACCACGATCGCCCCGTCGACGAAGCCGCCGCTGAGGTACCGCGAGACGCGCTCCATGTCCCGGGTCGACTCGACGACCAGGCTGACCATCTGGTGGTCGGCGAGGGAGAGCGCGGCGTTGGCGCCCAGCATGATCGCGCCGATGTTGGGGTCGTCGAGGAACAGTGAGTGCGGCTCGAGGGCGACGAACGCGACCGCCTCGGAGCGGCGCATCTTGAGGGCGCGGGCCGCGGTGTTCGGCACATAGCCGACCTCGGTGATCGCGGCCTCGATGGCGGCGCGCGCCTCGGCGGAGACATAGCCGCCGTTGAGGACACGACTGACGGTGCCCCGGGACACGCCCGCGGCGGCCGCGATGTCGTGCACCGTGGCGCGCTTCGGGGGCCTGGGCTGGGACATGCGCTTCACGATAGCCCGGCGGACGCTATTGACCGCACGCCAAGGCCGGTCCTACTGTGTGCACGTTCACACATCCGTAACGCCCATTTAGGCGCTGCGAAATGTGTGCACGTGCACACACCCGTGACCAGGAGTTTTATGAACAGCATCAGGCTGGGTTGCGACTACAACCCGGAGCAGTGGACGCCGGACGTCTGGCGTGCGGACGTCGCGCTGATGCGCGAGGCCGGCGTCGACCTGGTCGCGATCAACATCTTCGGCTGGTCCAGCCTCGAACCGGCCCCGGGGCAGTACGCGTTCGACGATCTCGACGAGATCATCGAGCTGCTGCACGCCAACGGCATCCGGGTCAACCTCGGCACCGGCACCTCGTCCCCGCCCCCGTGGCTGACCACCCGGCACCCGGAGGTGCTCCCGGCGGCCGCCGACGGCACCACCCGGTACCCGGGCGGTCGCCAGGCCTGGTGCCCGAGCTCGCCGGTCTTCCGGGACCGCGCGTTCGCCTTGGTCCGCGAGGTCGCCCGGCGCTACGGCGAGCACCCGGCGCTGGCCCTCTGGCACGTCTCCAACGAGCTGGGCTGCCACAACGCGCTCTGCTACTGCGAGACCAGCGCCGAGGCGTTCCGCACCTGGCTGCGCCGCCGGTACGGCAAGATCGAGACCCTGAACGAGGCCTGGGGCACGTCGTTCTGGAGCCAGCGCTACGGCGACTGGGCCGAGATCCAGCCGCCGCGGGCCGCGCTGTCGGTCCGCAACCCGGCGCAGATCGTCGACTTCCACCGCTTCAGCTCGGACGAGCTGCTGGACTACTACCGCGGCGAGACCGCGATCCTGCGAGCGCACTCGTCCGCCCCGGTGACCACGAATTTCATGGTCACCGCGCACATCCGCAACCTGGACTACTGGTCCTGGGCGCCGGAGATGGACGTGATCGCGAACGACCACTACCTGGACCACCGCCTCGGCGACCCGGTCGCGGAGCTGTCCTTCGCCGCCGACCTCACCCGCGGCCTGGCCGGTGGCCGGCCGTGGATCCTGATGGAGCAGGCGGCCGGCGCGGTCAACTGGCAGCCGCACAACCTGACCAAGGCGCCCGGCGAGATGCTCCGCAACACGCTCACCCACGTGGCCCGCGGCGCCGACTCGATCTGCTTCTTCCAGTGGCGGGCCTCCGCGCAGGGCGCCGAGAAGTTCCACTCCGCGATGCTGCCGCACGCCGGCACCGACACGGTGGCCTGGCGCGAGGTGCTGCGGCTGTCCGCGGCGCTGGACGCGATCGGCGAGGTGGCCGGCACGACCGTGGACGCCGACGTCGCGCTGATCTTCAGCTGGGAGTCGTGGTGGGCCGCCGAGGGGGAGGCCCGGCCGTCGCAGGCGGTGGAGTACCTCGACCAGGTGCACGCGACCCACCGGGCGTTGCGCGAGCTCGGCGTGACCTGCGACATCGTCTCGCCGGACGCGGACCTGAGCGGCTACCGGCTGGTCGTGGTGCCGTGCCTGTACATGGTCGGGGACGTGGCCGCGGAGCGGATCACCGAGTACGTCGCGGCCGGCGGCCACCTGCTGGTCACGTTCTTCAGCGGGATCGTCGACGAGCGGGACCGGATCCGGCTCGGCGGTTACCCGGGCGCGTTCCGGGACGTGCTCGGCGTGCGCACCGAGGAGTTCGCGCCGCTCAAGCCGGGTCACGAGGTGACCCTGACGAACGGTGCGACCGGGGCGCTCTGGACCGAGCGGCTGCGGACCACCACGGCGTCGACCGTCGCGAGCTACCTCGACGGGCCGCTGCCGGGGATCCCGGCGATCACCCGCAACGAGTTCGGCGACGGGGTGGCGTGGTACCTCGCGACGTCGCTGGATGCACGTGGCATGCGGGATATGGCGCGAAATGTCGTACAAAATGCGGCAGTTGATCTTTTGAAGGAAGACGGGGGCGATGTCGAGGCGGTGCGCCGGACCGGTGATGGCCGCAGCTACCTCTTCGTCGTGAACCACGGCGTGAATCCCGTCGAATACCCCGCGACGGGACACAACCTCATCACCGATGAGCGGGTCGGCGGAACGCTGCGCGTCGAGGGCGGCGGAGTCGGCGTGGTCAGAGAGGAGGCACCGGCATGACCAGGAAAAAGCCCGTAAGCGCGATTCTCTTCTTCGTTCTTCCGTTCGGGCTGCTGTTCATCGCGTTCTATCTGGCCCCGATCGGGTACGCGATCAAGCAGTCCCTCTACAAGGTCACCCGCACCGGCACGTTCGGGCCGGCACACGAGGTCTTCGGCGGCTTCGAGCAGTACCGGCGCGTCTTCCAGAACGGGCCGTTCTGGGAGTCGGTCGGCCGGGTCCTGCTGTTCGGCGTGGTGCAGGTCCCGGTGATGCTGGGGCTGGCCCTGGTGCTTGCCCTGCTGCTCGACTCCGGGCTGGTCAAGGGGCGGGCGTTCTTCCGGCTGGCGTTCTTCGTGCCGTACGCGGTCCCGGGTGTGGTCGCCGCGATCATGTGGGGCTTCCTCTACTCACCGAACCTGTCGCCGTTCACCGCGGTCACCAAGACCTGGGACCTGCTCTCCGCGGACCTGGTCCTGTGGGCCATGGCGAACGTCGTGACCTGGGTCTACGTCGGCTACAACATGCTGATCATCTACTCCGCCCTGCTGGCCATCCCGCAGGAGGTGTACGAGGCGGCCAAGCTCGACGGCGCCGGCCCGATCCGCACCGCCTGGTCGATCAAGATCCCGCTGGTGATGCCGGCGATCGTGCTGACCACGGTCTTCTCGATCATCGGCACGCTGCAGCTGCTCGCCGAGCCGCAGGTGTTCCGGACCTTCAGTTCCGCGGTGTCCAGCACGTACACCCCGAACCTGACCGTCTACAGCACCTCGTCGATCCCGAACTTCAACCTGGCCGCCGCGTTCTCCGTGGTCCTGGCGCTGGCGACGTGCCTGCTCTCGTTCACGTTCCTCAAGATCACGCAGCGGGGTGGCGAGAAGTGAAAAGCAAATCCGCCGCCATGGCGATCATGGGGATCTGCACGCTGTACTTCCTGGTCCCGATCTGGTGGCTGTTCGTCGGGGCGACCAAGTCCCGCTCGGACTTCGGCAACACCGCCCCGCTCTGGTTCGCCCACTTCAACCTCGGGTCGAACCTGAGCGAGCTGTTCCACTACCGCGACGGCGTGTTCCTGCGCTGGATGCTCAACAGCATCCTGTACACCGGCGGCGCCGCGCTGCTCGGCACGGTGCTGGCCGCGATGTGCGGATACGCCCTGGCCAAGTACAACTTCCCGGGCCGGGAGGCGATCTTCAACATCGTGCTCGGCGGGGTCCTGGTGCCGGCCACCGCGCTGGCGCTCCCGCTCTTCCTGATCTTCTCGCAGCTGAACGCGACCAACACCTTCTGGTCGGTGTTCCTGCCCAGCCTGGTCAACCCGTTCGGGGTGTACCTGGCCCGGATCTACGCCACCGCGAGTGTTCCGGACGAACTCCTCGAAGCCGCTCGACTCGACGGCTCGGGCGAGGTGCGCACGTTCTTCACGGTCTCCACCAAGTTGATGTTCCCGGCCCTGGTGACCATCTTCCTGTTCCACTTCGTCGCGGTCTGGAACAACTTCCTGCTGCCGCTGATCATGCTCGGCAACGAGCGGCTGTTCCCCGTGACGCTCGGCCTCTACTCCTGGAACACCCAGGTGAACCAGCTTCCGCAGTTGCGGATGTTGGTGCTCACCGGCGCTCTGGTCTCGATCATTCCGCTGGTCGTGGCGTTCCTGTTCCTGCAGCGCTTCTGGCGCAGCGGCCTCGGCTCCGGCGCCGTCAAGTAATCGAAATTCCCTCCCGGTATTTCTTGAAGAGATGGGTTCTCCCATGAAAATGAAAGCAATTCTCGGCCTCGCGCTGACCTCCACCCTGGCCCTGACCGCCTGCTCCTCGGGCGGCGACGACGACACCACCACGGCCACCGCCGGCGCGGCGAGCTGCGCGCCGAGTTCCGGCCCGGTCACCCTGTCCTTCACGTCGTGGATCCCGGGGATCGAGGACGTCGTCAAGGTCTGGAACGCCAAGAACCCGAACATCCAGGTCAAGGTCCAGACCGGCCCGAACGGCAACGGCGGCACCTACCAGAACTTCTTCAACCAGCTGAAGGCCGGCAACGCCCCGGACCTGGGCCAGATCGAGTACGACGCGCTCCCCAGCTTCCGCGTCCAGGACGGCCTGACGAACGTGGCCGCCTGCAAGCCGGTGGCCGACGCCAAGGACCAGTTCATCGACTGGACCTGGAACCAGGTGTCGTTCGGCGAGAAGGACGCCGCCTACGGCGTGCCGCAGGACTCCGGCCCGATGGCGCTCTTCTACCGCAAGGACCTGTTCGAGAAGGCCGGCATCCCGGTGCCGACCACCTGGGAGGAGTACGCCGCGGACGCCGTCAAGGTGAAGGCGGCCGGCGGTTACATCACCAACTTCTCGCAGAGCGACATCAACCAGTTCGCCGGGCTGGCCTGGCAGGCCGGTGGCCGCTGGTTCGCCAACGACGGCAGCAAGTGGACCGTGAACTTCCAGGACGAGGCGACCACCAAGGTGGCCGACTACTGGCAGGACCTGATCACCAAGAAGCTGGTCTCGGCGGTGCCGCCGTGGACCACCGAGTGGGACAGCGCGTACAACAAGGGCCAGGCCTGGACCTGGGTGTCCGCGGTCTGGGGCGCCAACTCGATCTCCTCCGGCGCGCCGGACACCTCGGGCAAGTGGGCGGTCGCCCCGATGCCGCAGTGGACCGCGGGCGCCAAGACCGCCGGTAACTGGGGCGGCTCCTCGACCGCGATCTTCAAGGGCTCGAAGCACCCGTACGAGGCGTCGCAGTTCGCGATCTGGCTGAACACCTCGGAGGAGGCGCTTACGCTGCTCAACGAGAAGGCCAACCTCTACCCGGCGACCAAGACCGGTGGTTCGCTGGCCGCACTGAGCAAGGGCGTCGACTTCTACGGCGGCCAGAAGATCTACGACATCTTCGCCGACGCCGCCACCGAGGTCACCCCCGACTTCACCTGGGGACCGACGATGACCTCGACGTACGCCACCGCGTCGGACGGCTTCAAGGCCGCCGTCTCGGGCAACGGCACGCTCGGCGACGCGCTGAAGAAGGCGCAGTCGTCGACGATCGAGAACCTCAAGTCGCAGAGCATCCCGGTCGCCGAGTGACCCTGTACCACCTGCGGGCCGCGGGCGTCAGCTTCGTGCTGAACGCCCGCGGTGCCGTTCTGCACTGGGGCGCCGATCTCGGCGAATTGCCGCCGGCCTTCGAGGCGAGCCGCATTCCCGCGATTCCGCCGAGCTCCATCGACGTACCCCTGGAATGGTCTTTGCTGCCGGCGCTGGGTGCCGGTTGGAGCGGTCGGCCGGCCCTGGCGGGCCATCACGACGGAAAACCGTCCGGAACGCTTCCGGTCGCCGCGGTCGAGCTTTCCGAAAACACGATTACGGTACGGGCCGAAAGCGCCGGCCGTGATCTGGCGAACGTCACCGAGATCGAGCTGACCCCGCAGGGCGTGCTCCGGATCCGGCACGTCCTGACCAATCACGCCCCGGGCGACTTCACCCTGTCGTCGCTGGACGTGCAGCTGCCGATCCCGTCCGAGGCGGCCGAGCTGCTCGACTTCAGCGGGCTGTGGGCGCACGAGCGGCGACCGCAGCGCGCGCCGCTCCGGGACGGCGTGTGGAGCCGGGAGAGCCGGCACGGCCGCCCCGGGCACGACGACGCGTTCCTGTTGATGACCGGCGAACCCGGATTCGGTTTCCGGGGCGGCCGGATCTGGGCGCTGCACCTGGCGTGGAGTGGCGACAAACGGATCTGGGCGGAACGGTCCGCGCTCGGGTATTCCGCGATCGGCGCCGGCGAACTGCTCGGCCCGGGGGAGATCCGGCTGGCGCCCGGGGAGTCGTATGCCACGCCGTGGGCGATCGCGGTCTTCTCCGATTCCGGGATCGACGGATTGTCCGATCGGCTGCACCCGTGGATCCGTTCCGCGCGGGCCGAGCCGAAACCGCGCCCGGTCGTGCTGAACACCTGGGAGGCGGTCTATTTCGACCATTCGCTGGACCGGCTGGGCGATCTGGTCGGGGCCGCCGCCGAGGTGGGCGCCGAACGGTTCGTGCTGGACGACGGATGGTTCACCGGCCGCCGCGACGACCGGCGCGCGCTGGGCGACTGGTTCGTCGACCCGGAGGTGTGGCCGGACGGTCTGCACCCGCTCGTCTCCCGGGTGCACGCGGCCGGCCTGGACTTCGGCCTCTGGGTGGAACCGGAGATGGTCAGCCTGGACTCGGCGCTGGCCCGGGAGCACCCGTCCTGGGTCCTCGGCCCGCGCGACGCGCTGACCTGGCGCTTCCAGCGGGTGCTCGACCTGGCGAACCCGGCGGCCTACGACTACGTCCTCGGGCGGCTGACCGATCTGCTCACCGAGTACCCGATCGCGTTCCTCAAGTGGGACCACAACCGGGACCTGCTCGAACCCGGGACCGCGCACCGGCAGACGACCGCGCTCTACCGGCTGCTGGCGGCGCTGCGGACGGCGTTCCCGGACGTGGAGATCGAGAGCTGCGCGTCCGGCGGCGCCCGGATCGACCTGGGCATCCTGCCGCACGTGGACCGGTTCTGGACCTCGGACACCAACGACCCGCTGGACCGGCAGCACATCCAGCGCTGGACGAGCGTGCTGATCCCGCCGGAGTTCCTCGGCGGGCACCTCGGGGCGGGGACGGCGCACGTCACCGGCCGTACGTCGGCCCTGGGTTTCCGTCTTGCCACCGCCCTGTTCGGGCACGCGGGCATCGAGTGGGACGTGTCCCGGGCCTCGCCTACTGACCGCGCCCTGATCGCGGCCTGGACCGGCGAGTACAAGCGCCTGCGCGGTCTCCTGCACTCCGGTGTGGTCGTGCGCGCGGACTCGCCCGACCCCGCGGTGCTGCTCCACGGGGTGGTCGCCCAGGACCGCTCGTCGGCGGTGTTCGCCCTGGTCACGATCGGTTCGCCGGCCGCTGCCCTGCCGCCGCCGATCCGCTTCCCGGGGCTGGATCCGGACCGCACCTATCGGGTCCGGACCCTGGGACACCCGCCCCGGGTGGTCCAGGACGCGCCGCCGCCGTGGCTGGCGGACGGGGTCGAGCTGACCGGCCGGATGCTGGCCGAGGCCGGGCTCCCCGCGCCGCTGCTGGTCCCGGAGCAGGCCGCCCTCTTCACGCTGGACAGTCCTGGTTGACACCGTTTCTCCTCCTGGTTGACACCGTGCGTGACGATGACACTCCACTGTGGTCGACCGGGGAGGCATCGGCATGGCTCGACGCTGGATCACGTTTGCGCTGGCAGGACTGCTCGCCACCACCGCGCTCGGCGGGCCCGCCCGGGCCGCCGAGCCCGGTGCGCGGTACCTGGTGCGGCTGAAGGCCGGTAATGCCGCCCCGGGCGCTGTCGGCGGCAAGGTGCACCGGCGGTTCGCCGGCGCCTGGCGTGGCTTCAGCGCCGACCTGACCCCGGCCGCGGCGGCCCGGCTGCGTCGCGACCCGGCCGTCGCCGCCGTCGACCCGGTCCGCCGGATGCGGATCAACGACACCCAGACCGGCGCCGGCTGGGGCCTGGACCGCACCGATCAGCGCGCCCTGCCGCTCGACGGGAAGTACACCTGGACCGGCGGCGGCGCCGGCGTCACCGTCTACGTGGTCGACACCGGGGTGATGGCCACCCACGCCGAGTTCCAGGGCCGGGCCACCGCGCCGATCAGCACGGTCGGCGACGCGTTCGGCACCACCGACTGCAACGGGCACGGCACGCACGTGGCCGGCACCGTCGCCGGGGCCACCTACGGCGTCGCCAAGAAGGCCCGGGTGATCGGCGTCCGGGTCCTCGACTGCTACGGCGAGGGCACCGACGAGTCGGTCGCCGCCGGGCTGGACTGGGTGATCACCAACCACGTCAGCGGCCCGGCCGTGGTCAACCTGAGCCTCGGCGGCGACCCGTCACCCGCGCTCGAACAGGCGGTGACCGCCACCATCGCGGACGGGATCACCGTGGTCGCGGCGGCCGGCAACGACAGCGGCGACGCCTGTCAGCACAGCCCGGCCCGGGTGCCCGCGGCCGTCACCGTCGGCGCGACCAGCCAGGACGACACGCTCGCCGGGTTCTCCAACCGCGGGCCGTGCGTCGACCTGCTCGCCCCCGGCGACGGCATCCTCTCCGCCACCACCTGGTCCACCACGGCCGGCACCACGATGTCCGGCACGTCGATGGCCACCCCGCACGTCGCCGGCGCGGCCGCGCTGATGCTCGGGCGGGAGCCGACCCTCACCCCGGCGGTGGTCGCCGCCCGGCTCGGCTCGTCGGCCACCCCCGGCGCGGTCCACGGGGTGCCCGGGGACACCCCGAATCTGCTGGTCAGCACGCTTACCACGCCGCTGCCGCTGGGCACGCCGGCCACCCGGCGGCTGCCGGATCCGCTGACCGGCCGGGCGTACGCGGCGGATCTGCGGGCGACCGGCGGCGTCGGGCCGTACACCTGGACCGTCGCCGCCGGGACGCTGCCGGCCGGGCTGGCCCTGAGCGCGGCCGGGCGGATCGGCGGGACGCCCACGACCGCGTCGGCGGCGGCGCCGGTGACCGTCCGGGTCCGGGACAGCGCCGGGGCCAGCGTGACGTCGGCGGTCACCCTCGCCGTCCGGGCGCCGGGACTGCCGGCCGTCGGCGAGTTCCTGCCGGTCGTCCGGGCGAGCGGCGGCGGGCAGCCGTCCGGCGACGCCGGGTCGGTGTCGCTGAGCGCCGACGGCCGGTACGCCGCGTTCGTCTCCGCGGCCGGCGACCTGGTCACCGGGGACACCAACGGGGCCGCCGACGTGTTCGTCACCGACCTGGCCACCGCGACCACCACCCGGATCGGCGCCGGCTGGGAGCCGGACCTCTCCGCGGACGGGCGCTGGATCGCGTTCACCTCACCGGACCGGCTCACCGCCGACGACGCCAACGACACCACCGACGTCTACCTCGCCGACCGGACGACCGGCGCGCTCCGGCTGATCAGCCGGCCCGCCGGGAAGCCGGCCGCCGGGCGCAGTCACACGCCGTCGGTCAGCGCGGACGGGACGAAGGTGGCGTACAGCTCGGCCGAACCCGTCCTGTGGGGCGGCACCGACCCGGCGATCACCGACCAGGTACTGGTCGCCACGGTCGCCACCGGTGCGCAGACGGTGGCCAGCGTGACCACGGCCGGGGCGCCCGGCGCCTCGTCCAGCACCGGCCCGGTGCTCTCCGGCGACGGCCGGTACGTGGCCTTCACCTCCGCGGCGGCCGGACTGAGCGGCGCCACGCCGGCCGGGAACTACGCGGACCACGCGTACCGGCGGGACCTGACCCTCGGCACGACCCGGCTGGTGTCGGCCCGCGCCGACGGGACCGCGGACACCTGGGGCGAGCTGCTCGACCTGTCCGCCGACGGCCGGTACGTGCTGCTCACCTCGATGGACCAGCTCGCCGGGGAGGTCGGCGCGATCTACACCCAGGCGTACTGGCGGGACCTCACCGCCGGGACCACCCGGGTCGCCTCCCGGGACCCGGGCGCGGCGTTCACCGCCGACCGGGTGCTCGGCGGCCGGCTCTCCGGCGACGGCACCCAGGCGGCGGTCACGGTCAGCCACAGCGACCCCGTCGACCCGTCGGCGGACGCGGTCAGCCTGCTCGCGGTGACCGTCGCGACGGGCGCGTCCCGCCGGGTCGGGCCGTGGTACACCCCGCTGCCCCTGGACTACACCGGCACCCGCCGGGTCACCGACAACGCGGCCCTGTCCGGCAACGGCGCCTACCTGGCTTCCGCCACCACCGACGCGTCCCCGGTCCCGGGCTACGTCCCCGGCCCGCTCACCCCGACCGTCACCCGGCTGCGCTGACCGGCCGTCAGGCGGGGCGTTCGGCGAGGATGTCGACGCGTTCCAGGAGGGTCTGGGCGAACTGGAGCGGGGCGAGTGCCCGGCCCAGGTCGCGCTCGCGGTCGGTGATCGGGATGACGTTGAGGATGCGGACCGGGCCCTCGCAGGTCTGCCAGTAGTCGCGGGCGTTCTCGGCGAGCGGGCCGGAGAGGAAGACCGAGTGGCAGCCGGGGAACGTCGGGAACTCCTGGCCCAGGCCGATCAGGTGACCCCAGTCGAGCTGGGTGCCGGCCCGGAACGGGTGGACCGCGAGGTTCGCGAGCTGGCGGGCGATGCTGTTCTCGGCGCGCTCGCTCAGCGACCCGCGCCGGGAGAACTGCAGCTCCGAGCGGCTGCTGCCGCCGCTCTGGCCGGTCTGGCCGGGCGTGGCGGGCATCGGGCGGGCGGACATCCCGATGGTGGAGAACATGGTCAGCCCGATCTTCGCGGTCGGGCGGTAGACCAGCACGTCGATCCGGGGGAGCGGGCCGGCCGGATCCTCGAAGAGGTAGCCGCCGTCCTCCTGACCCCAGTGCTGCTGGTGCGCGAGAAAGACGTCCCTCAGAACCGCTGGTGCCGCCACAGCCGTCGACTCTATGCGATCTTCCTATGCACGCCGCCCGCGCGCCCGGCCGGCCTGGACCCGCGCGGCCCGCGCGCCCGGCCGGTCTGGACCCGCGCGGCCCGTGCCCGGCCGGCTTGGACCCGCGCGGCCCGCGTCCGGCCGGCTTGGACGCGCGCGGCCCGCGTCCGGCGGGCCTGGACGCGCGCGGCCCGTGCCCGGCCGGCCTGGACCCGCGCGGCCCGTGCCCGGCCGTGCCGGCGCCGCGCGCTGCCGGCCGGGGCGCGAGCGCGATGCGCGCTGTGGGCCCGGCCCGTGGCGCGGCTCGGGCTTGTCGGCTGGTGCTCAGGGTTGTCTCACGGACCGCGAGGCAACCCTCAGCACCAGCCGAGGCCGTGGGGCGCGGCTGGGCCTGGGGCCGGGACTGCGTCGCGTCGCTCGCTCGGCCGGGGCGGAGGCTGGGCCGCTCGGGCGGAACGCGCATTGAGCTCGCTCGCCGGGCGGCGAAGGGGCCGGCGGCGAGTGGGTCGGGCGGCGAGTGGGTCGGGCGGCGAGTGGGTCGGGCGGCGAGTGGGGTGGGCGGCGAGTGGGGCGGGCGGTGAGTGGGGGCGGGCGGCTCACCGCCGTACGGGCGAAATTAGGTTTTTGTTGTTAAATCGACCGTGAGCAGAACGAATGCGATGAGCGAAGCGGCCGTGCGGAAGTGGTTCCAGCGCCGCCAGCGTGGCTCCCGGAACGCGGCCCGAGCCGCGGCGACGTCGATGCCCGCGGGATCGCCGGCGGCCTTGAGCGCGTCGTTCAGCGGCAGGTGCACCGCGACCGTGACGGCGACGACAGCCAGGTAGAGCGCGAAGGCGACCCAGACCGGCACGGTCGGCGCCACGATGCCGGCCGCCCCGATGAGCAGCAGCGCGCCGAAGAACGTGGTCATGAACCACGGATTGACGATCGCGCGATCGGTGGCCTGGAAGGCCGCGACGAACGTGCGGTCGTCGACCTTCGCCAGGCCCGGCATGACCGTGTGGGAGTACAGCGCGAAGACGCCGGCGGCCAGGCCGGTGAGGACGGTGGCGGCGATCAGGACGCTCGACACACCCCGGAGCCTAGACGGGAAAGTCCAGCCGGGCCGTCCCGGTGAGCGTGAGGAGGACCCGGGTCGGCGTGCGGACCAGGGTCAGCACGACGTCGCCGCAGTTCGGGCAGCGGGCGACCGCGCCCGGCACCGGGGTGTAGACGCGCAGGGTGGCGACCTCGTCCGCGTGCCGGCAGCCGGCACAGGTGAAGCGGGCCGAGGTCATCTCGACCGTGAAGACCTCGGCCAGGTCGCCGGCGAGCGCGTTGCCGTCGAGCTCCATCATTTACCGCCGAAACGCTCGGTGCGGATCTTCTTCGGGTCGTGGCCGAGGGCGACCAGGATGTCCGCGACCGTCTCGACGAAGCCGGTGGGGCCGCAGACGAAGACGTCCGGCGCGAAGTCCGGCGGCCAGCCGTACGTGTTGACCGTCGCCACGTCGATCCGCTTCGGATCGGGCCCCTTGCGGGTGTGGACGAAGTGGACGTCCAGCCCCGGGTCGTCCCGGACGCGGCGTTTCAGCTCGTCGGCGTAGCACGCGTCCTCCGGCGTGCGGACCGAGTAGATCAGGCGGAACGGCTGACGGCCGCGGACCCGCCCCCGGTCGCGGATCATCGACATCAGCGGGACCACGCCGGAGCCGCCGGCGACCAGCAGGACCGGGGCCGGCTGGGCCGAGCGCCAGACGAACCAGCCGCCGATCGGGCCGCGCAGCTCGATCCGGTCACCGACCTGGACGACGTCGGTCAGGTACGACGAGACCTCGCCGTCCGCCAGCCGCTGCACGGTGATCTCGACCGGGCCGGACCCGGGCCAGTCGGACGCGATCGAGTAGCTGCGCTGCGCGGAGTAGCCGTCCTCCGCGGTCAGGCGCAGGTCGAGGTGCTGGCCGGGCAGGTGGCCGGGCCAGTCCGGAATGTCCAGGACGAGCGTGCGGGCCGACGGGGTCTCCGCGCGAACCGCGGTGACCGTCGCGGCCTGCCAGGTCAGTCGCCCTGGTAGCGCTGTTCGGACCACGGGTCTCCGTACATGTGGTAGCCGGCCGCTTCCCAGAAGCCGGGCTCGTCCTCGTGCATCATCTCCAGGCCGTTGACCCACTTGGCCGACTTCCAGAAGTACAGATGCGGGATCAGCAGGCGGGCCGGGCCGCCGTGCTCCGGGTCGAGGGGCTCGCCGTCGAACTCGTACGCGATCCAGGCCTTGCCGTCCAGCAGGTCCTCGAGCGGGATGTTCGTCGTGTAGCCGCCCTTGCTGTGCGCCATCACGTAGTCCGCCGCGGTCTCCACGTCCTCGAAGAGCGTGTCCAGCGAGACGCCCTTCCACGTGGTGCCGAGCTTGGACCACTTGGTGACGCAGTGGATGTCCTTGGTGAACTCCTCGGACGGCAGGGCGGTGAACTCCGCCCAGTTCCACGTGTGCTTCTGGCCCACCTCGGTGCTGATGGTGAAGCTCCACCGGTCCAGCGGGATGCGCGGCGTCGGACCGGCGGAGAGCACCGGGAAGTCATGTGTCAGATACTGGCCGGGCGGCAGATTCGGCGCGGAGTCACGCCGCCGCCCGCCGAAGCCCCGGGAAATGATGCCCATGGGCTATGAGTAAACCGCATCTCCGGTCAGGCTTTCACGGTCTTGCTGGTGACGCCGAGCACCTTCGCGGTCGATTCCAGCACCACCCGGTAGCTGCCGCCGCTGACCAGGCCGGTGATCGTGCGGCTGCTGGTGGCGGGATAGGTCTTCACCGCGCTCCAGCGCCGGTTCACATAGCGCTGAACGGTCAGCTTCTGACCGGCGACACCGGTCACCCGCACGGTGAGGCGCTTCTTCGCACTTTTGACAACCACGACAGGCTTGACTGTGTACGTCGTGAGCACCGTCGCCGCCGAATTGGTCGCGCTCGCCGCGACGGTCAGACGGGCGCGGAACGACGCGGTCGCGGCCCGCGTGTACGTGTAGGTGCCGGTCGAGCCGGTCTTCGCCGAGGTGCACGACCAACTGCCGCCGGCCACCGAGACACAGATCGAGACCGGCTGGGCGATCCACGGCTTGCCGCCCGCGGTGACCGTGAAGACGGTGCTGGTCCTGGTGCCGTAGGTGACGGAACGGCTGGTCACGCTGGACGTGATGGCGATCTTGGCGACCACCGGGGTGGTGGCGCTGGGCGTCGGCGTCGGGGTCGGGGTCGGGGTGGCCGACGGGGTGCCGGCGATCGTGGCGAGGGCCGCGGTCGCGTCGATCCGGCCGTACCCGTAGTCGTTGTCCTTTCCTGCTGTGCCCAGGTCGACCGCGGAGGTCTCCAGCGCCGACTCCACCTGGTCCGGCGTCAGGTCCGGCCGCGCGCCGAGCAGCAGCGCCGCGGCCGCCGCCACGTGCGGCGAGGCCATCGAGGTGCCGTTCATGGTGGCGTAGCCGCTGGCCGCGAGCGCGGTCGGATAGGTGCTGAGGATGCCGCTGCCGGGCGCGGCCACGTCGACGTAGGTGCCGGCGTTCGAGTACGACGCCACGGCGTCCCCGGAGTCGGTCGCCGCCACCGCGATCACCCCCGGGTCGGCGCCCGGGTAGCTGACCGGGCTGCCGCCGGCCCGCTCGTTCCCGGCCGCGGCGACGACCACCACACCCTTACCCCGGGCGTACGTGATCGCGCTGGTCACCGCGCTGGACTGCCCGGAGCTGCCGAGCGACATGTTGATCACGTCGGCGCCGTGGTCGGCGGCCCAGACGATGCCCTGGGCGGTGTCCGACATGTTGCCGCTGCCGTCCTTGCCGAGCGCCCGGATCGGCAGGATCTTGACGTCCGGGGCGATCGCCGCGATGCCGATCCCGTTGCCGGTCAGCGCGGCGACGGTGCCGGCCACGTGGGTGCCGTGCCCGTTCGGGTCGGTGCCGCCGCCGGCCGTGTCGGTGATCGCGTCGAACCCGCTGAGCACCTGCCCGGCCAGGTCCGGGTGGCTCGCGTCCACCCCGGTGTCGATCACCGCGACGGTCACCCCGGCGCCGGTGGACGTCTGCCACGCCGCGGGCACGTTCATCGTGGTGAGGTCCCACTGCCGGGCGCGGTAGGTGTCGGTGCCGGTCGGCGCGTCCAGCGCCCGGACGACGCCGTCCACCTCGACGCCGAGCGCGTTCGCGGCCCGCTGCGCCTGCCGGACCAGCCGGGTCGCGGTCGCCCGGTCGCGCGCCTCACGCACGGTGATCACCGGGCGGCCGCCGGCGTCCAGGGCGGTGCCGACGACCCGGGCCGGCCGGGCGGCGGTGACCTCGGCCGGCAGGATCTCCGCGGGGTCGGCGGCGAGGGTGGCGCGGGCCACGGCGTACGTCAGCGAAGCGGTTTTGATGTTCTTTGTCGTTGATGTGGCGGCCGGCGCCGGGGTCGCGGCCAGTGCGTAGGAGACCGGCTCCAGACCGGTCGACCCGTGCGGGAGCACCAGCGCGCCCAGCCCGGCGATCGCCGCCGCGGTCAGCGCCGCCGCGAACGCCCTACCCCGCAGAGTCACCCTCATCCGGTCCCACTTCCGTGTCGTCTCGGCCGTCACCAGGAACGGTCCGTCCGATGGAGTGCGAACAGGTCGGCCGCGGGGTGCGGTTGAGGTGTCGTTGATCCGCCGTAGACTCGGGCGTATGCCGCTGACCGGTGAATACGAACCCAGCACGTCCGCCTGGGCGCGAGAGCAGGCGGAGAAGTACGACGCGAGCGACGGCGCCGAGAGCAACGACATCCAGGGGCTCCCGATCGTCCTGGTGACCTCCGTCGGCGCGCGGAGCGGAAAGTTGCGGAAGACCCCGCTGATGCGGGTCGAGCACGAGGGTGAATACCTCGCGGTCGGCTCCCTCGGCGGTGCCCCGAGGAACCCGGTGTGGGTCCACAACCTGCGCAAGGACCCGCACGTCGAGTTGCAGGACCGCGCGGAGCGGCACGACTACACGGCCCGGGAGCTCTCCGGCGCCGAGCGGGAGGTCTGGTGGGCGAGGGCGGTCGAGGCGTTCCCGAACTACGCGGTCTACCAGACGAAGACCGAACGACTGATTCCGGTCTTCCTGCTGACCCGGCGCTGACGACGCCGTACGCACGAAAAATCGGCGGCCGCGACGCGGACCGCCGGCCCGGACCCCGGACCGAACCGGTCCGGACCGGGGACGCAACCCACCCGCCGGGCGCGGATGGCGCGGAAAAAGGGGATGCCACCAGGCCAATCGGCCGCGATCATGGGGTTATGCGGACCCCCCACCAGCCCCTCGACCGAGCCAACGGGTCGGCCGTCCCGGCCGCCCGCACCCCGGCGAATGCTCCTGCGTCCATGCCGATGTCCGGCTCCATCGACGACGGCGACCGGCTGGTGGACCTGGTCGATCTGATCGCGCTCGACCCGTTCGTCACCGGGCGTGAGCCGTTCGGCCGCACCACCTGGCTGGAGAACCTGCGCGCCGACGCCCCGCTCACCCTGCCCGACGCCCGCGTGGTGCGGGACGCGGTGGAGGACGACGGCCACGGCCGGCTCAGCGTCGGCGACGGCTGGACCCTGCACGTGATGCGCTGGAAGCAGAGCCGGCGGGCCCGGGTCACGGTGACCGCGGTCACCGGCGAGCTGGCCGAGACGATCCTGTCCACGGTGACCGCCGGCGCGGTGGAGGAGCCGGCCCCGGCCGACGACAGCGTGCCGGTCGGCTTCTGGCACTACGGGCCGCACGGCCCGCGCCGCACCCAGCGGGAGATCGGCGCCGCGCCGTGGGAGACGATCAAGCGGAACTACGCCGGCCCGGTCGGCGACACCCTCGAGAAGCTGATGGCGATCGACGCCGACGGCGTCACCGGCCGCCTCCTGCTGCTGCACGGCGAGCCGGGCACCGGCAAGACCACCGCGCTGCGGGCCCTCGCCCAGCAGTGGCGCACCTGGTGCCAGGTGGACTGCGTGCTCGACCCGGAACGGCTGTTCGGCGACCCCGCCTACCTGATGAGCGTGGCCCTGGGCAGCGGCGACGAGGACGAGCCGAAGTGGCGGCTGCTGATGCTGGAGGACTGCGACGAGCTGATCAGCGGGGACGCCAAGGCCAGCGCCGGCCAGTCGCTGTCCCGGCTGCTCAACCTGACCGACGGGCTGCTCGGGCAGGGCCGCAACGCGCTGATCGCGATCACCACCAACGAGGACCTGTCCTCGCTGCACCCGGCCGTGGTCCGGCCCGGGCGCTGCCTGGCCAGCATCGAGGTGGGCCGGTTGCCGTACCAGGAGGCGGTCGCCTGGATGGGCACGTCGACCGGGATCGGCCCGGACGGGGCGACGCTGGCCGAGCTCTACGCCCTGAAGACCGGCGCCCACCCGGTCACCGTCCCCCGCCAGCTCCCGTCGACCGGAATGTATCTGTAGAACCGTGCAACCCCCGGCGCGTCCACCCACGACAGAAAGGGTGACGAGCCACTGACAGGGGAGCCGGATGCGTTCTGATCTCGAACAGGAGTACGTCGCCTATGTGGCCGGGCGGTTGTCCCGGCTGCATCGGGCGGCTTACCTGTTGTGTGCGGATCCGCACCAGGCGGACGACATCGTCCAGGCGACGGTGACGTCGCTCTACCTCAACTGGAAACGGGCCGTCCGGGCCGACAACCTGGACGGCTTCGTGCACCGCATCCTGGTCCGGCGATACCTCGACGAACGTCGCCGCCGGTGGGCGCGGGTGCTGCTCGGCGGCCACCTGCCGGAGCGGGCCGCGCCGGCCGGGAACGACGTCGAGGAGCGCGACGAGCTGATGGCCGCCCTGCGCGCGCTGCCGAAAGGACAGCGTGCGGTGCTGGTGCTGCGCTTCTTCAGCGACCTCTCGATCGAGGCGACCGCCGAGGCGCTCGGCTGTTCGGTGGGCAACGTCAAGAGCCAGAGCTCGCGGGGGCTGACCGCGTTACGCGCTGTGCTCGGCACCTTCCAGGAAACGAGGTAGCGGCGTGGACCAGGAACAGATTCTGCGGGACCGTCTGGCCGGGCTGGGCGCCCCGCCGAGCGTGATCACCATCGACTGGGCGTTGCCGGCGGCCCGGCGACGTGCCCGGCGCCGGCGCCGCGCCGCCGCGCTGGCCGGGGTGGGCACCGCGCTGGCCGTCGGCGCGCTGGTCGCGGTGCCGAAACTGGTGCTGGGCGGTGGCCCGGCGCCCGGCCCGGCGTTGCCCGCGGCCACCCCGACCGCCACCCGCGAGCCGGTCTGCACGGTGGTCGCGCTGCCGCTGCCCTCCGGGGCGACCGGGGTCGCCGGCGCCGGGGTCGATCCCACCGGGCGATACATCCTGGGACACACCGACGACGCGGGGCAGGATTTTCACCCGGTGCTGTGGACCGACGGGGTGGCCGCGCGGCTGTCCATGCCGACCAGGTCGGTGCAGCTGACCGACGTGAACTCGGCCGGCGTCGTGGTCGGCCTGGCCGGCGGCGACGGCGCCGAGGACCGGGTCTTCCGGTATGCCGGCGGCAGATACACCATGCTGAAGATGCCCTCCGGCAACTGGCATCCGTACCCGGAGCCGAGGATCAACGAGGCCGGTGACGTGCTGATCAACGCGGAGCCGGCCGGCAACAGCGGCGGTGCGGGAACCATCGTGCTCCTCTGGCCGGCCGGCTCGACCACGCCGACGAAACTGCCGCTGCCCAAGGGCGCCAGCGGGCACGACCTGGCCGACGACGGCAGCGTGGTGGGCGGGATCGTCCGCGACGGGGTCGTCGACAGCGCCTGGGTCTGGGACCGGACCGGCAAGGGCCACCGACTGAGCACCCCGAAGGGGAAGCAATCGTCCGCGCTCGCGGTGAGCGGGGACTGGGTCACCGGCGGGATCTGGGAGTCGGGCGACACCGTGCTGTGGGACCGGCGGACCGGGGCGGTGGCCGCCGATCTCGCCGCGGACAGCGATCCCGGCATCGCGGTCAACGCCGCCGGTCTGATGATCGACTCGGAGGGGCGGCTGATCCGGGACGGCCGGGTCACCGAACTGCCCGCCGGTGGCGCCGGCCGCGCGGCCCGGGCCAGTGCCGTCAGCGACAGCGGCCTGGTGGTCGGCGTGGTCACCGAGACGAACGGCGATCGGGTGGCCGGGGCGACCGCCTGGCAGTGCTGACCGGCCCGGCCGGTCACTCGGGGGTGTTGCCGGCCGGGCCGCCGACCTGGAAGGAGCTGCGGACGCCGGCGTAGGCGAGGTGCACGACCAGGCCCTCCGGGACGTGCTCCAGGTTGTGGCAGTGGTCGGCCCAGATGCCCGGGTTGTCGGCGACGAACGCGATCTCGTAGCTGTCGCCGTCCCCCACGTCCAGCGAGTCGGTCCACCATGGGCTGCCGGTCGCGGCCACGCCGTTGCGGCTGAGCACCACCACGTGATGGCCGTGCAGGTGCATCGGGTGCACCTCGCCGCTGCCGTTGTGCAGGGTCATCCGGACGATGTCGCCGGTCTTCACCATGAACATCGGCACGTCCGGGAAGAGGTGACCGTTGACGGTCCACCACATGCCGGGCTTGCCGTCGAGGAAGCCGAAGCGCCGCCCGATGTCGTACCGGAACGCGCGGTTCGCTTTTCCAGGATCAAAACCGAGAGGACCCGATTTCCCGTACGAAAGGAAGTCGATCGTGTCGCGTGGCAGCGCGACCGGTTGCGTGCCGGCGGCCGCGAGTGCCGCGCCCCCGCCCACGTCCACCCGGCCCGGCGTGCTCAGCCGCAGGTCGACCCGCCCGCCCGCGGTGACCGGCACCGCCCGGTCGGTGACCTGGTCCGGCTGGTTGACGTCGTGACCGTCGATCGCGGTGACCCGGAAGGCGGTGCCGCTGACCCAGATCCGGATCGGCCCGGCGTCCGTGTTGATCACGCGCAGGGTCGTCGCCGACAGATCGGCGATCCCCGGTTTGCCGTTGATCGTGCGCTTGCCGTCGTAGGTGTGGACCAGCGCGACCTGGTCCGGGATCCGCTGCCCGCGTGGCGTGATCACCAGTGCTCCGAACAGGCCGTTCTTGACCTGCTCGTGGGAGACCTGGTGCGAGTGGTACCAGTAGGTCCCGGCGTCCTTCGCCACGAACCGGTAGACGAAGCTCTGCCCCCGGAGGACCGCGTCCTGCGTGATCCCGGCGACCCCGTCCTCCCCGTTCGGCACGTCCACGCCGTGCCAGTGCAGGGTCACGCCGTCCGGCACCGACTCGTTGACCAGCGTCACCTGGATGAGTTGTCCCTGCTCGGCGCGGATCTCGGGCCCGGGCGTGGCGCCGTTCAGCGTGTAGCGGGCGCCGTCCTTGCGGGCGGTCAGCGTCACCGCCACGTCCGGTGTCCCGCTCGGCCCCTTCAGGTCGGCGACCGACATGCCCACCGTGTGGTCGTGCTCGACCGGCGAGCCGCCCCCGTTGTCGGGATAGCCCATCGCGGCCATGTCGTAGGTGCCCGGGACCAGGCTGTCGTACCAGAAATAGCCGACCGGCCCGAGCACGGCGAGGGCCGCCACCACCGCGGTGGCGGCCCGGAACGAGGTGCGCATCAGGCGACGGCGACGGGTCGCGCCTCGGGCTGGGACGCCCGCCGGGCGGCGTGCTGGGCCAGGCCGGCGACCGTGAGGGCGTTGAGCCCGTGCAGCGCGCCCAGACCCGGCACGCTGTAACTGGCGAAGGCCAGGACGATCTGCAGGACGACCGCGCCGAACGTGAACGCGGCCCACTTCACCCCGCCCGGGATCCGGGCGAAGAACGAGACCACCAGCAGCGCGACGGCCAGCAACGGGATCACCATCATGCCGACCACGCTGTGCAGGACGTGTCCCCAGTTCTGCGTGTTGTTGTCGAAGACGCCACCGTTGTCGACGTCGTTGAGCACCAGGAACCATGCGGCGGCGATCGCGGCCAACTGGACGACGACGCCGAGAGTGATCAGACCGGACAGGGCACGATAGACGGAACGCATCGGGCTTTCCCCCTTCAAAACCGATGCCCCCAGCCTGGTCCGAGCAGTCAGACCAGGCAATACGTCGGTAGGCGTATCCCGGCGGGACGGTGTACTCCCGCGGGGACGAAACGCTTGTCGATGGCACGCGGGCCGTACGACTCCAGGGTTACCGGGGCGCCGAGCAGACCGCCGATCTCGGTCGCCCAGTCCGCCGGCCGGTGCAGCTCGGCGGGCCGGGCCCGGTCCAGCCACGCGGTCAGGCGCTCCTGATGGGCCAGGTCCCGGTGCGGGCCGGGGACGATCCGGTCGTGGATCTCGCCGTCCACCCGGTAGGAGGTGCAGATCTTCAGCCCCGTCTCGCGGACCGGCGCGTCCAGGTGGGTGACCGCGAGCTCGTCGACACCGCCGGCCACCTCCACCGCGTACCGATGGGCGACCGCGTCGAAGTGTCCGGTCCGGAACGCGCCCTGCCACTCGCCGTGCCCGTTGTGCGTCTCGGGCAGGTCGAGCAGGGGGTTCTCGGTGACGAACGGGCCGGCGCCGTGCCGGGTGGTGTACGTGCGGACCACGCCCAGCCGCCGGAACGACGGGCAGAGCTCGGCCACGTTGTCGAACGTCGTGGTGGACCAGGTGGTGTGCGGGTGCCAGCCGCGCCACTCGTCGAGCAGGACCCCCTGCGCGCCCTCGAAGACGCACGGGCCCTCGGCCAGCAGCCGCATGGTGTGGCTCTCGTGGACGATCCGGACGGCCCGGCCGAACGCGACGAACGCCTCCACCACGTCGTCGACCGGGGCGTCGGTGAAGCCGTACGCCTCCTGCACCCGCTCCAGCCGGCGCCGCAACCGCGCCGGGGACAGCACGTCGGCGACCCGCGGGGCGTCGGCGTGCGTCAACGCGTACGCCATCGTCTCGCCGATGCCCATGCCGCACGAACCGTGCCGGTTCGAGCGCTCCTTGCGCCGGTTCGCGGCGCGATGCCACGGAGTGGCGAGCAGTGCGTCCCCGTCGACCGTGAGCAGGTGGTACGGATTCCCGAGCGCGGCCGCCTCGGCCGACAGGGCGAGCGGGTCCACCACCATGAACCGGGTCAGATGGGTCGGCACCCCGCGCAGCGTCCCGGCCCCGAACTGGCTGAACGTGTGGTGCCGGCCGTCCGCGACCACGTTGTGGGCGGCCTGCGCACCCCCGTTGAAGCGCAGCACCGCCCGCACCCGCTGGTTCCCGCAGAGCGCGTCCACCACGGTGCCCTTGCCGGCGTCGCCGTAGCCCAGGTCGACGACCGCGACGTGCTCCCGCATCACAATCTCCGGATCTGCGGTGACCGGTCCGCGAGCGGCGCCAGCGCCCCGGCGACCGAGCCCGCGGCGGCCGACCCGTACGCCGCTAAGTCGTCCAGGCCCTCGTCCAGGTCGACGTTGTCCTCGCCGAGCCCGACCGTCAGCGCGATCGTCTCGCAGACCGCGTCCAGGTCGTCCAGCTCCAGCACGTTCTGCCCGAGCAATCCGCGCCAGGTGTCGAGCACCTCGCGGTCCCCGCCGTAGCCGGCCGCGGTCGGCAGGATGAAGAACACCTCGAACTTGCGCTGCAGCTCGGCCACGATCGACTCGACCGGGATCGCCTCGGCCAGGTCGTCGCCGATCACCTGCTTGACCTCCTTCGGCTTGACCTTGCGGTAGGGCAGCTCGTCCCCGATCAGGAACAGGTAGCCCTTCCGTTGCCGCTGGACCAGCGAGTCCGCCACCACGTGCCGGGCCAGGAAGTACATCGCGAGCTCGTACGACTCCCGCTTCTGCCCGCCCCCGCCGCCCTCCAGCACGATCCGGGACAGGTGCTCGTCCATCCGGTTGTCCGACTCGAACTGGCCCACCTGCAGCGGCACCCGGTCGCAGGTGGCGTCCCCGATCGCGCCGAACATGATCTGCGGGTCGGTCGCGTAGCCCTTGCGGGTCAGCAGGCCGAGCAGCTGCGGCAGCTTGGTCTGCAGCACCCGCGGCACGTTGCCCATCGAGCCGGTGACGTCGAACATCACCACGATCGGCGTGCTCACCGGGTGCTCGTCGCTGTCCCGGCTCTCCCGCATGAACACGCCCTTCGGGTCGAGGTCCGGGTGTGCCGTGCGGGCGCCGCCGTCGCTGTAGGCGAAGGCGCTCCGCCCGGTCGCCGCGCGGAAGTTCTCGGCGGCGGTGTAGACGTCGGTGGACCAGCGTCCGCTACCCATGGTGTTCCTCCTGCTGATGTGTTTGGGGGCCGGGAACCATCGATCAGTTCCGGTACTGCGGGGGGATCAACTCGTCGAGCTCGGTCAGGAGCTGCCACGCGTTCTGCGGGCGCATCCGGGGCGCGTCGTACAGGCAGCCGTCGGCGAACCGCCGCAGGGGAGCCGGCATGTCCGCTCCGAACAGCCGTTTCATCAGGCTGGTCGCCAGGTGGATGTCGGTGGCCGCGGTGACCGGCCGCGCGGCCGGGACCTCCGGCGGGTACTTCAGCTCGTGCTTGGCGATGAGCGCTTTCGGTCGCCCGCCGATCGCGGTGGAGTAGCACCAGTCGACCAGGACCACCCCGCGCACCCGCGGGTCGATCAGGACGTGTTCCTCGAACACCGCCGCGTGCACGACGCCGGCGCGGTGCGCCCACCCCAGGCCGGCCAGCAGCCGCCGCCACACCCAGACCAGATCGGCCGGTTCCATCCCCGGCATCTCCGCGAGGTTGCTGAAACCCCGCTGACGAGCCAGGACATTGACGGTACGGCCGTAGTAGCCGAACGAGTCCTTCAGCTCCGGGGCGTAGGCGCGATAGTTCGGCCGGCCGTGCGTGCGCAGCCGGCGCAGCGCCGTGGCCTCGGCGGCCATCAGGTCGTTGTTGGCCGGGTCGCGGACGACCTTGACCAGCGTGTCGGCGTCCTCGAACAGGTCGGCCAGGTCGCCCACCGCGTACGGCCTGGTCTCCGGGGCGCTCGGGTGCCGCCCGTGGTTGGTGCGCCGCCCCGGGAAGACCGCGCCGGCCACGTTGCGGTCCAGGTAGAGGGCGTTGAGCTTGGCGAACGCCTCGTTGGCCACCGCCCGCCGGGCCGCGTCGGCCACGTCCGGGTGCACGATCTTGGCAAGGATCCGGTAGGCGTGGCGGGCGCTCACGAAGGCCGCGCCGGTCACCGTCCGCCGCTCGATGCCGACCCCGGTCGTGTCGATCAGCTCGGCGAACGTGCCGGCCGCCGCGATCCGCGCGACCGCCTCGTCAAAAGAGATCCGGAAGTGGGTCTGAGTCGGTGGGATCGAAGTCGCATAACCTGGATTCATCGCACTCTGTCCTCCCGTGTCGGCCGCAGCAGCGCCGGGTGCAGCAGCTTCGCGTCGCCCGCCCGGTAGAGCCGCGCCTTCGGTCCGCCGCGCTCACCGCCGCGGGACGCGGTCTCCCCGGTGCTCTCCACGAAGCCGGGCACCGACAGCACCTTGCGGTGGAAATTCCCGGCGTGCAGCTCCTCGCCCCACACCGCGGCGTAGACCTGGCGCAGCTCGGAGATGGTGAACTCGGTGCCGACGAACGCGGTCGCGAGCGGCGTGTACTCGAGCTTGTCGCGGGCCCGCTCCAGCCCGTCGGCCAGGATCTGATCGTGGTCGAAGGCGAGATCCTTCGCCTCCTCGACCGGCACCCAGTAGGCGCGGGCGGCGTCGGTCCCGGCGGTCGGCTCCGGAAGCCGGGGCGCGAACGCGAGGTGGGCGACCGAGACGACCCGCATCCGGGGATCACGACCAGGATTTCCGTACGTCCCGAGCTGCTCGACGTGGACCCGGTCGAGATCGCCCTCGTCGGGGCGGACGTTCGTCTCCTCGGCGAGCTCGCGGAGCGCGGCGTCCTGCAGCGTCTCCTCCCGGACGAAGCCGCCGGGGAGCGCCCGGTGCCCGGCGAAGGGCTGCTCGCCGCGCTCGACAAGCAGGACGCAGAGCTTGCCGTCCCGGATCGTCAGCGCCACGACGTCGACGGTCACGGCGATGGCGGGGTAGTCCCGGGGGTTGTAGCCGGCCAGGAAACTCGCCTCGTCCATGATCGCGTCCTTCTCAGTGTGAGTACTACTCGATGTGAGATGAACCTAGCGCGCTCGATCGTGCGGTGTCAACGCCGGTGTCGGGTCCGGGCAGCAAAAAACCCGCCACCTCGCGGGTGGCGGGCTCTTCATGCCCTGCTGCTGTCCTACTTCTCGTACGTCAGGCAGTCCGCCCGGTCCGAGGAGGCGCCCACGGTGATCGCCGGGGCCTGACATTCCAGATTGTGGTTGTACTTGCAGTCGGCCCGCTTGCAGGCGCCCACCTGAGCGGTCGCCACGCCCATGCCGCCGCTGAGCCCCGACCCGACGAAGGTGTCACACTCCGCGTTCAGGTCCCCGATCGTGATCGCGAACGCCGTGCATCCGTCGTGGTTGTAGCCGCAGTCCGTCACCGTGCAGGTCTGGACCATCGGCATGTTCATCATCTGAGTCATCGCGCGTCCCTTCCTCGGCTTCCGGTCCCTTCGCTTGAAGGAAACCATTTGTTTGAGTGATATACGCGCCTTGCGTGGCAAATTCCGGGAAACACGAATAATTTGGGCACGCCGTTCCCGGGCTAATCAGGTAAGGCGTGCCTAATAATTCAAAATCAGATATTCCGATCCGTGCGGCGAGATCTGTGCGCGACGGCCGGGGTCGATGGGGGGTCCGGCCGAGTCCCGGCGTTTATTGATGAACCCTGAACTCTAGCGTTTTTGGTCTGACATATTGGGATCTTTCTTACTCTACGCTACGGAACCCCCACGAATAGTTACGCTTCCGGCGAGACGGCCCGCGACGGTTCATCCGGACGCCTGGGCCCAGCAATCCAGCGACGTGGTCCATTGGGACCCGTAGGAGGACCTCGCATGCGTAAGTCCAGAAATGCCGCGCGTCCCCGGTGGGCGCGTGTTGGTCTGACGACCGGGGTGGTCGGTGCCGCTCTGCTCGTCTACCCCGAGGCGGCACTAGCCGCATCCTCGGTAATGCCGCCCGTTGCGCCGGTGGGTGGCAGCGTCACCATCTCCGACACCAACCCGTCCCCGAACTTCACGGCGACCAACTCGGTCACCCGGGTCCAAGTCATCTCGACCGGCACCTGCCCGGGCACCTACACGACGCCGACCGTGGCGATCGTGTCGGCGAACGTCACGGTGGGCGTCGCGCAGGCGGGTGGTGCGCCCGGAACGGTGACCTTCACGGTCCCCACCGGCGTGACGCCGGGCACCAACGGCCAGGGCAAGCGGTACATGGCCTGCGTGTATGCCGGGACCTCAGCGGGCTCCAGCGCGCGGGAGGGCGCGTCGACCGGCTATCCGTTCTATGTCGGGACGCCCGCGACGGCGTCGCCGGCGGCCGGTCTCACCGGTGGTGGCAACTCGGTCACCGTCACCGCGGGATCCGGCGGGCCGATCTTCACCGGTGTCCCGACGATCGGGGCGGTGTTCACCCCCAACACTTCGGACTGCTCGCAGACCTACGGCACGCCGACGGCGAACCTGACGGCCGCGGTGACCCGGGGTTCGGACACGATGGCCAGTCTGACCGTGCCGGCGGGCGTCACGTCGACCAGCGCGAACCCGACCACGTACAACATCTGCCTGTACAGCGGCAACACCTCGGCCGCGGCGTTGGTCTCGGCGGTGCCGTACACCGCCGGGCAACTGCAGCTGAGCCAGACCACCGGTCCATGGCAGGGGCTCAACGGCCTCAACATCACGTCGCCGAACCAGTTCCTGGCCGGTATCGACAACCCGGGCGTGGTCTTCACCAGCACGGCATGCCCGCTCACCTACACCCAGACCCCTTCGGCCACCAACATTCCGGTTGACCCGGTGAACAGTGTCCGGAAGCTGTCGAACACCCGGCTGGCCACCACCGCGCCCGCCTTCTATGCCGACCCGACCGCTGCCACTGCCGCGTTCACGCTTGCCGGCAGTGGGACGATCGGGTGGAACGCCTGTATCTACGACGGTTCCTCGGACGGGCAGTCCAACCTGGTGGTTGCCAACCCGTACAAGGTGACCACCATCCAGACCTCTACCGGCGTCTCGCCGAAAGCCGGCCCGGCTCTCGGCGGTAGCCTGATCACCGTCACCGGCACGGCGTTCCCGACCGACCCGTCCCTCATCTCGGCGACGCTGGGCGGTGTGCCGCTGACCGACATCACGCCGCTGAGCAGCACCGCCTTCACCGCAAGGACGGCCCGGCACGCGCCGGCCAGCAACGTCGCGCTGGTGGTCACCACGGCCAGCGGCTCGCACAAGCTGAACAACGCTTTCTCGTACACCAGCGCGCTGGTGGTGGCACCGAACACGGCGTCCAACAACCGGATCGTCCAGGTGGTCGTCGACGGTGTCGGCTTCCAGAGCGCGGGCTGGGACAACACCCTGACCAGCGGTGCGCACGTCTTCCTGGTCAAGGGCAACTACAGCTCCACCGACATCGGTGGCACGGTCCGGGCCAATCCACCGGTTGCCGACTGCAACAACGTGCTGGTGCTCAGCGACACCGAACTCATCTGCAAGCTCGACCTGACCAACCGGTTGGACAAGACCGGCGCGGCCGTACAGGCCGCGACACCGACAGCGGGCAACGCCGTCGTCACGGTGGCCGGTAGCCGGAAGATCACCGGTACCGCGTTCTCCTCCGACGACATCGGCAAGGCTGTCATCGAGGCCAACGACGCACCGGTCATCCCGGTCGGGACGGTGATCACCGATGTGCTGGCCGACGGCGTGACCGCGGTCATGTCGAACGCGGCCACCGGGGTCGCGGTTGCCGCCGATGTAACGCTGGCGTCTCCGCTTACGCAGGCGGTCTACATCACGCAGGCGGTTGGCTCACCGACCCTGACGAATGTCGCGCCGGCTCTCAACGCAGCGGCAGTCGCCAGCGGCGGTGACGTCGGGAAGTACGTCATCGGCGCGGGTATCCCGCTCGGTAGGACGCTCGCCTCCGCGACGACCCTGAACTCGGGGACCAGTGTGGTGGTCAATGCTGGGCACACCGTGATTGTCGCCGGCACCACGATTCCGGTCCCGGAGGGCGCCTACAACCTGCAGTACGTGAGCAACGCCGCGGTCAACGCGGTGGCGACCGACCCCAGCTTCGTGCAGAGCCAGGTCTCCAGCACCTCTACCTTCACCGTCGCTGCCTTCTGACGGTAAAGGCCACCGAGCGGTGGCCCGGAGCGCGTAGCTCCGGGCCACCGCTTTTGCGTCCGTAATTCGGGGTGTTCGACATCGGAACTGTCATGGAGTTGTCTGACATATATGTATGTTTCCTGCTTTGGAGAATCGAAACGCCGCGAATAGTTACGCTTCCGGCGAGACGGCCCGCGACGGTTCATCCGGACGCCTGGGCCCAGCAATCCAGCGACGTGGTCCATTGGGACCCGTAGGAGGACCTCGCATGCGTAAGTCCAGAAATGCCGCGCGTCCCCGGTGGGCGCGTGTTGGTCTGACGACCGGGGTGGTCGGTGCCGCTCTGCTCGTCTACCCCGAGGCGGCACTAGCCGCCTCCGCCGTGTTGCCGGCCGTGACGCCGGTGGGCGGCACGGTCACCATCAACGACGACGGCGCGGGCACGCCGCCGTTCATCGGTTCCGGTACCGACCGGGTGGAGTTGCTGACAACGGCCGGGACCGCCTGCCCGGCGACCTACACCACGCCCACCGCGTCCATCCTGGCCGCGGCGTCGACCACCTCCAGCACCACCGGCCAGGTGGTCTTCGTAATGCCGAACACGGCGACTGCGGGTACCAGCGGGCAGGTCAAGAAGTACGTCGCGTGTGTCTACGCCAGCAACTCGGCCGGCTCCAGCGCCCGTAAGGGTGCGACGAACGGATACCCGGTCTACGTCGGCACGGCGGCGACCGTGTCGCCGGCCGCGGGCACCACCGGTGGGGGCGAGCAGCTGACCATCACCGCGGGAACCGGCGGGCCGATCTTCACCGGTATCACGACGATCGGGGCGCAGTTCGCCACCCAGCTCGCGGACTGTCCGTCGGCCTACGGGACGCCGGCCGCGGGCACGTCGGCAATGGTGACCAAGACTTCCGACTCGGTCGCCAGTCTGACCGTGCCGTCGGGCGTCACCTCAACCGCCGCGAGTCCCACGCCGTACTTCGCCTGCCTCTACAACGGCAGCGGCATCAACTCGGCGCTGATCTCGGTAGTGCCGTACAACGTCGGACAGCTCTCCCTGAGCCAGACCATCGGCCCGTACGGCGGCCTGAACAATATCGACATCAACTCGCCGAACCCGTTCCTGGCCGGCATCGACAACCCGGGTGTGGAATTCACTCTGGGTGACACCTGCACGTCCACCTACACCGTGGCGCAGTCCGTGGGAACGAACGAACCGCTCGCCGCGAACAAGATCCGGAAGGTGACGAACTCCCGGGTCGCCGTCACGGCGCCGGCGTTCTACAGCCAGGGCACATACGCCACCGCGCTGGGCCTTCAGCCCGCCGGCGCGACCAGTGTTCCGTGGCAGGTCTGCATCTACGACGCCGCCACCGCGCAGGGCAACCTGGTCGCGTCCAACGCGTACAAGGTGACCACGGTGCAGACCCTGACCCGGATCACGCCCAACGCCGGACCGGCGCTGGGCGGCAGCCTGATCACGGTGGTCGGCACCGCGTTCCCCACCGACGCCTCCCAGATCTCCGGGATGCTGGGCGGTGTGCCGCTGACCGACATCACGCCGCTGAGCAGCACCGCGTTCACCGCCCGGACGCCGATGCACGCGCCCGCCAACAGCAACACGCTGGTGGTCACCACGCCTGCCGGCTCGGCGACCCTGAACGGTCAGTTCGCCTACACCAGCACGCTGGTGGTGAACCCGAAGACCGCGCCGAACACCCGTAGCCTCGACGTGGTCGTCAACGGTGTCGGCTTCCAGGGCGCGTCGTGGAGCGCCAACCTGGGCACCGGGGCACACATCTTCCTGTCCCGCGGCAGCTACAGCAACGCCACGGTCAGCGGCAACCGCGCGAACCCGCCGGTCGCCGACTGCAAGAACGTGCTGGTGCTCAGCGACAACGAACTGGTCTGCCGGCTGGACCTGACCAAGCGGCTCGACCTGACCGGCACCGCGATCCTTTCCGCGGCGCCCAAGTACGGCGTCACCGGCAGCGTCACCACCGGTAGCCGGGTGGTCACCGCGGCTGCGAACACGTTCGATTCCTCGGACATCGGCAAGGCAGTCGTCGACCCGGCCGGCGTCGCACTTGCGGCCGGGACTGTGATCACGAACGTCGTCAGCGGCACAACGGCGATCATGAACAATCCCGCTTCCGCCACGCTGTCCAGCAACGCGACGATCACCATCGCATCGCCCACCTACCGGAATGCCACGCTCACCACCACCGGCACCAACAGCAGCGCCGCGCTCGGTGGGGCTGCGAGCACCTTCACCCAGGCTGACGTCGGCAGCTACCCGGTCAACGCGAACATCACGGCGGGAACGACTGTCCTGTCTGTGACCGACGCTACGAACGCCACCCTTGCGGCCAATGCCGCCACGGCCGGATCGGGGGTCGCGAGCATCATCTACAGCCAGTACGTCCCGGTGCCGGAGGGTGCCTACAACCTGCAGTACGTGAGCAACGCCGCGCTCAACTCGGTGCACACCGACGGCACGTACGTGCAGAGCCAGGTCTCCAGCAACGCCACCTTCACCGTCTCGGCCTACTGACAGCGAACAGCACGAACATGCGGTGGCCCGGAGCGCGAGCTCCGGGCCACCGCCCTTTCGTCCCGACGAGAACGCCGGCCGCGGATCCCGCGGCCGGCGTTGTTCGATGGTGAGTGTGGTCAGCCGAGCTTGCGCCACTCGCGGTCGATGACGGAGAGGCTCCGGGCGACCGCCGGCCGGCCGCCGATCTTCGTGTCTACCGTGATCACGCTGCGCTTGACGCTGGTGCGCCAGCAGACCAGCAGGTTGTCCCGGGTCTTGGGCTCCGCCTCGTTGTAGAACTTGAACTTGTTCGAGCACTCCACCGCGCCGTGCTTCCGCACGCCGCCGGCCACCCAGGCCAGCTCGTGCTGGCCGGTCAGGTCGCCGTGCGCGGTGACGATCCGCATGGTCGCGCCCTGCTTCGCCGAGCCGACGGTCACCTCCTTCGCCTCGCCCGCCGCGGCGATCCGGGCCGGATCATCCTGGGCGGGCAGCGGGTGGGTGATCTTCACGCCGTCCTTGGCGGCGGCCTTCCGGGCGGCGGCGACCCGTTCGGCCGGCGATTTCGGCTCGTCCTCGTGGTCGTCGGCCGACTTGACCTGCCGGTCGGTGCCGGATTCCGCCGGCGTGGCCGCCGCGGAGGAGGTGGCGGTGGCCGGTGCGGCCGCGATGACGGTGCCCGCTCCGGTCGATGCTTCGGGCGCCATCAGCCGATTGGTGGTCAGGTAGGCGCCGGAGCCGAGGACCGCGGCCAGGCCGGCCGCCCCAGCTATCGCCCGCGCACGCCGCCGTTTCGGTCGGCTTGTGGCGGTCTCCGCTGCCGGTGCCTCGCTGCCGGGTAGGTGGTCGTCGTGCTTGGTCATCTTGCTGTCCCTCTGGTGTCTCGACGGTGGCCTGCCCCTGTGCCAGGCCCTTGACCTCATCGTTCCAACGTGTCCGGCATATCGGGCCAAAACCCGCAAGCGGCTGCTGTGAGTTCGTTGAGCGAGCGCCGCCGAGACACGGAGAAACAGCGGAGGCCCGTCCCTGTCGGGGCGGGCCTCTGCTGTAGCGAGATGTCTAACGAGGTGCTGCTCGCTTATTCGTTGAGCTCGGTGAAGATGCTCGCCGAAGTGACCGGGCTGGCGTAGGTCGCGGTGCCACCCGGAGTCCGGACGGTGACCGGGCAGGCGCCGGCGGTGGCGGTCGCGCCGAGGCCGGTGGCGTCGACCGAGACGCTCGGCGCCGTGACGACGATGGCGGTACCGGCCGCGTTGACCGCACCCACGGTGGCGGCCTTCTCGCAGAAGTACACGTCGTAGTCGGTCCCGAGGACCCAGGTCTTGGTCAGGCCGGTGGCGGTGACCGTGACGGACGTGCCGCCGGTGGACTTGCCGAAGGTCGGGCTGAGCGAGGTGACCGTCGGGCCGCTCACGATGTCGAAGCTGTTGCCGTACCCGGAGGCGAGGAACGACTTCGACACACCGTTCTGGGTGATGATCACGGTGTCGTTGCTGGCGTCCATGCCGGACGCGGTCTTGAAGGTGAGGTAGTTACCGGCCTCGGTCGGGGTGGCTCCCTCGACCATGCCGGCCGTGGTGTTGGCGCTGGTCATCGCGGTTCCGGCGGTCTGTCCACCGGTCACGCCGGCGGCGTAGACCTTGACGTCCGTGGCGTCCTTGCCGGCAACGCTGACCTTCAGGCCGGACGCGGAGCGCGGGTCGAACGCGAAGTCGGACGCCGCCTTGACCCGGCCGACCTGGCCACCGGTCGCCACGAAGCGGCCGGACTGGTTGGCATACAGCTGGTCGGCGCTGTTGTCGGTGAGCACCGGCCGGGTGGTGTTGGCGGCGTACGCCACGATCTTCGGCGGGCTCACGAAGGTGAGGCCGGCGGTCTTGGTGATCGTGTCGGCGCCGGCATTGAAGAGAATGGAGACGTCTTCGGCGCCACTGGGGCTCACAATGCAGCCGTTGGTGGGTGTTTTCACCGTGAGCGTGGTAGCGCTGGTGACCACATAGCTGCTGATGTTCGCGCAGTTGGCGTCAGAGCCCAGCTTTACGCCGCTCACATTGTCTTCGGTGAGTGCCGTGGCACCCGTTCCGGAGATCGTCAGAACGATGACCTGCTTGGCCGTTCCGGCGGCCAGCTTCCCATTGCTGGGCGTGGTCACCGTGAGCGTGCCGGGCAGGGTGCCGGCGTAGGCGATGGTCGGTGTTACCACCGAAAGTAAGGAGGCGGCCAGCGCGCTGGCGCCGACGGTGGCGACGATGCGGGAGCGTCGCCCGGGTTGGACGTGAGACATTTGAGCAGTGGTCCTCTCGGGAGCTGTACGGCCAACCTAAGGTGCCGCACTTGCCTCGGTTTCGGACTCAAACTAACACCGGCTGAAGCGGCGTTTCCGGAAATAGCAATTCGTTGATGTTTGGCTTTTCAGAAAGCCCGCAGTGTAGTGGAAATCGTGCGGACAGGTCGTTTTCTGCCCAATTTTAAAGGCCCTTACTGTGGCAGTAAGGGCCGGAAGTTTCGCGCTGTGAAATTGTGGTCGATGAGACGCCGGCCGTTATTTCTTCGTGCTCCAGTGATCGTCGACCACGCCGGCGATCAGCTCCGCCGAGGGATGGCTCCCGTGCTGTCCGAAGGCGAGCGCGACCACGCTCTTCTTGCTGGACGTGCGCCAGCACATCACCATGTCGCTCTTCGTCTCCGCGGCCTTGGCCGGATCGAACTTGAACTTCTGGGTGCACAGGGCGTTGCCGGTGTTACCCCCGCGGTCGCCGGCCCAGCGGAGCTGTCCGAGGCCGGTCAGGTCGTAGTCGGCCGCCACCACGCTGACGTCGGACGTGCCGACCTTCTCCTGGGTGGTCCGCACCGGCCGGTCGGTCTCGGCGTTCTCCGCCTTCCCGGACTTCCGGTGTTCGGTCTTCGCCTCGGCTCGGCCGGTGTGTGACCGGGCTGTCGTCTCCGACTCCGCGGGTTCCGCGGCCGGCGCTGACGAGGCCGACGAGGCGACGCCGGTCGGTGCGGCCGAGGATGCGGCGGTGGCCGCGGTCGTGGGCTCCGCCGGGGCCAGTACGGCCGGCTGCGGCAAGCCGCTGTCCTGCTCCGATGACCCGTGTCCGGTGAGGTAGGCGGTGGCGCCGAGAAGGGCGATCGCTCCGGTCGCCGCGATCATGACCGTGCGGCGGCGCCTCGGGCGCTGGGTGGCGGGGTCCTGCTCGTCCTGCGCTGACATTTCGCATCCTTACCGTGTCGCTCGGCCGCTCCTTTCTTGCCGTGCTGGTCGCGGCCCGTGATCTCATCGTGCCAAGCCGCCCGGCCGGGCGGGCGTGAACGGGCTGATCGCGCCTGTGCGTTGGCTGAAGACGAGCCGACAGCCGGGTTTCGCCTTCTCGGCCTGGGCGGAGTGGTCATCTCGTTACGCTCCGTCAGAGGTGCCGACTCCAAGGGAGAGCTTCGATGAGCACGTGGCAGCATGCGGTTCGCCGTGCCGGCCGAGCCGGGGTGGCTGCGGTCGCCTCGAGCGCCCTGATCCTGGCCGGAGGCACCACTCCGGCGGACGCCGCCGCGCCCGACATGGCCCTGACCGCCACCGCCGGCCCGAGCGGCGGTGGCAACACGATCATCGGGGTGGTCGCCGGATCGGCGGCCAATCCGAATCCGTTTCCGGCGGGCGCCGTCCCGGTGGTCCAGTTCCAGTACGCCGCCTGCACCGCCAAGGCGAGCGACACCGTGCAGATCGACGTCACCGGGATCACCCTGACCGCCGGCGTGCTCCAGGCCGATCCGTTCAGCGTGAAGCGCCTGTCCAGCACGAAGATCGCGTTCGTGGTGCCCACCACCGGATATCCGGATTCGACGATCAACGGGGCCGGCCTGGTGCTCGCCGGTAGCCAGACCAGCGCCAAGTGGAATGTCTGCGTCTATGACAGCGACTCCACCACGAACAGCATGCTGCTGGCCGCCGCGACGTACACCGTGGTGCCCGAACCCACCATCACCTCGATCACGCCGGCCAGCAGCCCGGCCAGCGGTGGAAAGTCGATCACGATCAACGGCACGGGCTTCATCCCGGTCGGAAATCCGATCACCGCATCGGTCGGCGGGGTCGCGCTGACCGACGTCAAGGTGTCCCCGACCGGGACCAGCATCACCGGCACCACCGGGGCCCGCGTAGCCGAGACGGGTCTGGAACTGACGGTGACCACCCCCGGCGGCACGGTCGGCAGCCTCGACCCGAACGGCGACGGCGATCCCACCGACGCGATCCCGTTTACCTACAGCAACGGGATCACGATCTCGCCGAACACTGGTGCCGTGGGCACGGCGGTGGCCGTGGACGTCACCGGGGTGGGCTTCTCCCAGCTGCATTTCGACGCCGGGTCCGGTACCCCGACGAGTGGCAACGCGCACCTGTTCCTGGTGGTCGGCGCGTACAACTCGTCCAACAACCGAGGCGTGGCCGAATGCGTGCGGGTGGGCGTGGTGACGGACACCGAGCTGGTCTGCACGCTCGATCTGTCGGGGAACCAGCTGAGCCCGGTGAACAGCGCGCTTGTTCCGAGCACGCCGATCGCCGACGGGGCGTACATCCTGACCCTGGTCACCGACGGGAGCCTCGGGGTCGGCGCGAACCCGACGAACATCAACAGCGGCTCCGCGTTTGTGGTGGGACCCTACTGACGTACCGAAGAAGGCAGTTGCCGTTGCTGCACCCGGCTCGCACCCGGCCGAATCCTTGACTCACAACCTCCGCCGAAGAACGTAGTCCACGTCTTCGAGCTGGAGGTTGTGGTCGATGAAGGTTGTTCTGCGCCGGTACGCCGTAGGAGCCGTTGCCACCGTTGCGCTGGCCGGGGTCGCCGCGTTCGCCCTGCCCACCGGCACCGCTGACTGGAACCCGGTCACCTACGGCCTGACCGAGAGCGCCGACCAGCTGCTCCCGGCCACGGTCACCCCGGAGGAGCCGGCCCGGGTCGTCTCCACCACGATCGACAAGCACGGCAAGCCGGTCGTCACGGTCCGGACGGCGACCGACAAGAAGAGCGCCACCGAGCTGGTCGAGCAGGCTCAGAAGGCGGAGAACGCGGTCGGCGTCGAGGTCGACGCGAAGGCCGTGGCGCTGGACGCGCCGAGCGGCACCGACCTGTACCGCGGGCAGCAGTGGGATCTGGCCGCGATGCGCGCCACCGACGCCTGGCAGAAGTCGACCGGCGCCGGCGTGACCGTCGCGGTGATCGACACCGGGGTGGACGCGACCAACGTCGACCTGGCCGGCAAGGTGCTGACCGGCTGGGACGCGACGACCGACAAGGCCGGCGGCAACATCGACCCGAACGGGCACGGCACGCACGTGGCCGGCACGATCGGCGCGGTCACCGGCAACACCGTCGGCGTCTCGTCGGTCGCCCCGGACACCAAGATCCTGCCGGTGCGGGTGCTCGGCGCGAACGGCAGCGGCTACATGTCGGACGCCGCCGAGGGGATCGTCTGGGCCGCCGACAACGGTGCCCAGGTGATCAACATGTCGCTCGGGTCGAGTTCGAAGCTGACCGCGGTCAGCAACGCCGTCGCGTACGCCCGCAGCAAGGGCGTCACCGTGGTCGCCGCGGCCGGCAACGAGCGCGGCAGCGGCAGCCCGATCAGCTACCCGGCCGCCGACGCCGGCGTGATCGCGGTCGCCGCCACCGACTCGTCGGACAAGGTGGCCTCCTACTCGAACGCGGGCAGCTACGTGGACGTGGCCGCGCCGGGTTCGGCGATCCTGAGCACGTACCCGTCGGCGCTGGGCAAGAGCTACGCCACGATGAGCGGCACCTCGATGGCGTCGCCGCACGTGGCCGCCCTCGCCGCGCTGCTCAAGGCGGCCCAGCCGAGCCTGACCCCGGACCAGATCGAGCAGGCGATGGAGAAGTCCGCCGTCGACCTCGGCACGGCCGGCAAGGACAACGACTTCGGGTACGGCCGGGTCGACGCCGTCGCCGCCCTCGCGGCCGTGACGACCAGCGCCCCGACGACCGCCCCGACCACCAAGGCCCCGACCACCGCCCCGACCACCGCCCCGACCAGCGCCCCGACGACCGCGCCGACGACCGCCCCGACCAGCAAGGCCCCGACGACCGCCCCGACCACCGCGCCGACCTCGGTCTCGCCGAGCCCGTCGGTCTCCACCACCCCGGTGACCAAGGCCAAGCCGGTCATCACCCCCAACGTCGCCACGGCCGACGTCGCCTACAACAGCACCACGGTCACCAGCTTCACCGTCACCGCCGCCGGCCAGCCCTGGGTCCGGAAGAACGCGCAGCTCTGCGTCGCCGAGACCGGCAAGAGCTTCCAGTGCGTCGACGTGATCACCTCGGCCTCCGGCGTGGTCACCGCGAACCGGGTCGCCACCGGCGGCTACCAGCTCCAGCTGCGGATCGCCGGGACCGACGGCACCGAGGCGGCCACCGGCACCGCGACCTACACCGTGCGCAGCACCGCCACCGCGACCCGGACCGGCAGCCGCGTCATGACGGTCAGCATCGCCTCGCCGGCCGGCCTGAACGTCGAGGTGCAGCAGCTGATCGCCGGGACCTGGCGCAAGGCGCTGCAGTTCACCAGCAGCGGCAGCACCACGAACGTGACGATCAACGGGCTGGCCACCGGTCAGCAGTACCGCGTGGTGGTTCCGGCCGGCGGCACGATCGCCGGCGCGACCAGCGGCATCGTGATCGGCTGAGCTCAGCGGTAAGGATCATGGGCGGCGCTCACTCGAGCGCCGCCCATTCCTGTTCGATGATGCCGACGCAGTCCCGCGGATCGGGCGTGCCCTGCACGGCGACCGCCATCGTGACCACGCTGCGCAGGTCCGACGTCCGCCAGCAGAGCAGCAGGCCGGCCTTCTCCGCGACCGGCTCGTCCGCGCCGAACCGGACCCGATTCGTGCAGTACACCCCGTCGCCCGCGGCGTCACCCTGGTCCGCGGCGTACAGCAGGTCGCTCTGACCGGTGAGGTCGAAGCGGGCGCTGGAAATCCGTACCGTGCCGTTTTTGATCGTCTCGACCCGGCGGGTGACCAATCCCGCCGCCGTCTCCGACGGCATTTCCGCCTGCGGCGTCAGATCCGACGGGGTGGGCGAGGGGGCGCGCTTGGCGGCTTGCGCCGGGTGCGTCGTGCGTGGCGCTTCCAGATTTCCCGGTACGGCGGAGATCCCCGTCCCGTCGATCCCCGGCGTCGCCGCCGTGGTCAGCGGCGCCAGCGCGGCCGGCTCGGGAAGCGTGTCCTGACTCGTCTCCATCAGTTTCGTGGTCAGGAAGTACGTGCCGGCCAGCAGGGCGAGCGCGCCGGTCACGCCGGCGACGGCCTGCTTGCGGCGCAGGCTGCGGCGGGGTGCGGTGGCCGCCGCGGAGGCGTACACGCTGCCCTTGGCCAGGTAGTCGTAGTGGTCGTCGTCGGTCATCTCACCGTCCCCCGTGTCGCGTCTCGATCTCATGTTTCCAAAGATCAGGACGAACCGGGCTTTCTTCCGTCTCTTCGGCCTCCCTGTTCGCTCTCGGCGCTTCCGGTCGGCGCGGTCTGTCGGCTATTGGTCGCTGGGGTCACCCGCAGAGGGGGCGGCGGCCCTCCGGCGGTTGACCGCGATAACCGGCACGCGCATCGTGTGGTGGACGGGGCCGTTGGCGGGCGGATCCGGGGCCCTCCCGCCGTGCCCGGAAATCGGAGGGAGGTCACGTGGCCGAGGAAGCGGAGCACCTCCCCGCGCGGCCGTCGTGGGACTGCCGGGTCTGCGGCCGGCCGTGGCCGTGCCCGCCGGCGCAGGGCGCACTGTCCGCCTCGCACGGCCGGATGGACCTGGCCGTGCTGATGTGGAACTACCTCGAGGAAGCCGCGAAGGACATGCCCCAGGCCGCGGCGTCCGAGCTGTTCGACCGGTTCCTGCGCTGGACCCAGTGAACCGGTCCCGAGGTCATCGAAAGCGAATTAGGGTGAAGATGCCCTATTCGAGGAGATGACTATGCTTTTACGGCGAATATCCGCGGCCGTCGGCGTCGCCGGCCTCCTGGCCCTACCGGCCGCACCAGCGCAGGCCGAGCCGTCCCAGCCGGACGCCGACTACCTGAAAGCGGCGCACCAGGTGAACCTCGCCGAGATCACCATGGGCCGGATCGCCTGGACGACCAGCTCCGACCCGACGGTGAAAACCCTGGCCGCCGCCCTCATGCGGGACCACATCCACCTGGACGCGGACCTCTACCAGACCGCGCGCCAGCTGCGGGTCTACCTGCCGGCCGCGCCCACACCGGAGCAGCAGGCACTGGCCAAGCGGTACCAGGCGGCCGGGGCGGACACGTTCGACGAATACTTCATCACGACCCAGCTGGCCGCGCACCGGGCGGCGCTGAAGATGACCGCCGAACGGGCCGCGAACGGTTCCGAGGAGACGGTGAAGGAGCTCGCGGCCAAGGCCGAGCCGATCATCGCCCGCCACCAGACGATGCTGCGGGACGCGGCCAGGGCGGAAGGGCTTGCCGGGTACGTGGACGCCGGCGGCCGCCAGGGCTGAGGCCACCCGCCGGCAGGTAGGTAGTCCCCACCCACCACGGGGGCCTGCCCAATCACATTGTCCCGGGATCGGCCATGATCACGTTGGCGGGCTGTGGACAACCCATCAGTGTGGAAAACGCGCCCGGTGAGATCTCGCTGTGCTAAGGCCGCCGAGACCTCACCGGGCCGGCGCTTCACCGCACCCCGATGACCGCCGCGTCGGTGCCACCACGCCACACCACGCCGCTCTCCCCGAACCCCGCGGCCCGGAGCGCGTCCAGATGCCACCCGGCCGACGGGTTCCACTCCTGGGCGTGCCCGCCCGGATAGATCTGCTGCCGCTCCACCACCTTCGGCCCGAGCTGCTCGTCCGCCGCGGCCCGTGCCCACCAGTCCGCCCACGAGGTGACCGCGCCGGACGCGTACCGCGCGTTCCGCGTCGCCCGGGCGTGCTCCCGCAGCCGTACGTTGAAGTCCGTCAGCCCCTCGTCCGGCATGTGATCGGCGTTGACGAAGATCCCGCCCGGCCGCAGCACGTCACGGATCTCCGCGTAGAGCGCCCCGATCCGGTCCGCCGGCAGCCAGTGCAGCGCGGTCGCGGTCAGCACCGCGTCGAATCCCTCGTGCGGCAGCTTCCCGCGCCAGCCGGGGTCGCCGAGGTCGGCGTCGACCACGGTTGCCCGCCCGTCCAGCGAGGCCGCCGCGATCGTGAGCAGCACCGGGTCCTGGTCGAGCACGGTCACCCGGGCCCCGGGGAAGCGGGCCAGCGCCCGCAGCGAGATCGACCCGGTGCCGCCGGCCAGGTCGAGCACCTTCGGCGCCGGCCCCTCGGCCACCGCGGCGACGGCGGTCAGCATCGCGTCGAACCGGTGTTCGCGATCGGGCAGGAACCCTTCCTGTTGCCGATCCCATGACTCCTGCCAGATCTCGGCGTTGTTCAGGTAAGCAGTCATGAGCCTCACGGTAGTTACATCCCGGCCGCTTCGCCACCCCCGTCCATCGATGCGAGCCGGATCGGTGGCTCAACCGGACGGGCAGGCAGCCGTAACCGGGAGTCCATCTGCGCGATCTTCCGCGCCATTGACGAGTCCCGTATCCTCGTCCCTTCACGTCGATGATCAACTTCGACGTTTTCCCTGGAATAACGCTCCCGAGGAGATAACGCATGACCCAGGCCGTCGCCACCAGCAGCCCGAAGCAGGTAGGCCTCGCCTACGTGCTCTGGTTCTTCTTCGGCGCCATCGGCGTCCACCAGTTCTACCTGGGGAAGACCGGCCGTGGCCTGCTCTACCTGTTCACCCTCGGCATCCTCGGCATCGGCTGCCTGATCGACCTCTTCACCCTGCCCAGCCAGGTGCGCGAGGTCAACGCCAAGAACGGCGTCGCCGCCGTCTGAACCCCGGCGGTGTGACCCGGGCGCGGGACCGACCGGTCTCGCGCCCGGCTGCGTCCCGGCCTCGTCAAGGGCCTGAGCAGCCGGCCAGGTCTCAGCCCGCGGCGTTCTGCGCGGCGAAGCGCTCGGCGAACGCCATCAGGTCCCGCCGCTCGATCGCCGCCGCCATCAGCTCGGGAAACGCGTCCGGGGTACACGCGAACGCCGGCACCCCGAGCGCGGCCAGCGCCGCGGCGTTCTCGTGGTCGTAGGCCGGCGCACCCTCGTCGGAGAGCGCCAGCAACGCCACCACCTGCACCCCGGCGGCCGTCATCTCGGCCACCCGGCGCAGCATCTCGTCCCGCACGCCACCCTCGTACAGATCGCTGATCAGCACGAAGATGCTGTCCCGCGGCCGGGTGATCAACTGCTGGCTGTACCCGATCGCCCGGTTGATGTCCGTCCCACCGCCGAGCTGCGTGCCGAACAGCACCTCGACCGGGTCACTGAGCTGCTCGGTCAGGTCCACCACCGCGGTGTCGAAGACGACCAGCGACGTCCGCAGCGACCGCAGCGACGCCAGCACCGCCGCGAACACCCCGGAGAACACCACCGACGCGGCCATCGAGCCGGACTGATCAACACAGAGGACCACATCCCGCTGTACGGCGGTGGTCCGCCGCCCGTACCCGACCAGCCGCTCGGGGATCACCGTCCGGTGTGCCACCTGGTAGTGCTTGAGATTCGCCCGGATCGTCTTGTCCCAGTCGATGTCGGCGTGCCGCGGCCGGTTGATCCGGGCGGCCCGGTTCAGCGCCCCGGACACCGCGGCCCGGGTCTGCTGCGTGATCCGGCGCTGAAGCTGCTCGACCACCGTGCGGACCACCTGCCGGGCGGCGTCCTTGGTGGCGTCCGGCATCACCCGGTTCAGCGAGAGCAGCGTGCCGACCAGGTGCACGTCCGGCTCGACCGCGGCGAGCATCTCGGGCTCCAGCAGCAGCCGGGTCAGGTCGAGGCGCTCGATCGCGTCGGCCTGCATCACCTGGACGACGGTGCTCGGAAAGTACTCCCGGATGTCGCCGAGCCAGCGCGCCACCTTCGGCGCCGACCCGCCCAGCCCGGCCGATCGTTTCGCCGGCGGGCCGTCCCCGTCCCCACCCGCGTCGTACAGCGCGGCGAGCGCGCCGTCCATCGCCCCGTCGCGCCCCTCGGCCCGGCCCAGCGACTCCTCGGCGGCCCCGCCGAGCACGAGCCGCCACCGCCGCAGCCGCTCCCGGCCCGCGTCGTCGGCCTCAGCCATCGGCTCTCCCCGGGCGCCCGCCCGGACCCCGGCGACGAATTTCCGTGCCCTGACCAGCGTTATCCGTCCGGCCAATCCGACCACCCCCGGTCCTTCGCACGCCCTGGCCGTCCGCCCGTCCGGGGCGAGGCCGGCCCGCGCTGTCGGTCGTCTCCGTCGAATCGCCCACCGCGCCCGGATGCGAGAAGATCCGATCCGGGGGCGTCGCCGGCCCGGGACGCGGCCCGTCCGCCTTGTCCGGCGTCGGATGCGAGAACTGCAACTCCGCCGGCTCGGCCGTGTTCGCGTTCGACTCCGGCTCTTCGGAAGAGTGTGAAAAGAGTGCCGAATCGCTCATATGTCCTCCCGGACCTGGATGTCGCGCCCCAGCAGGGCACTCAACATGGGCAGCACCGAAACCGCCCGTTCCTCGTCGATCGCCGTGCTTCCGGCCTGGGCGGCACCGGCTCGTGGACCGGCCACCCGGTCGCCGATGGCCCGCCGCTCACCCGACTCGAACGTCCCGAACGTGCGCCGCAGCAGCGGAAGCACATCCTCGAACGCTTCGGGCGGCACGTCCGCCAGCCACTCGTCCACCAGCCCGAGCAGCGCGTCGTCGTGCACCAGCAGCAGCCCGCCACCGGCCAGGAAGCCCTCCACCCAGGCGGCCGCGTGCGCCGGCGGGGTGCCCACGGTCAGCGGCAGCCGCAACCTGCGGCGTACCTCGACGGCGTCCAGCCGGCCCGCGTCCAGCAGCAGCCGGGTCAATCGCCCGGCGGGCAGCCCGTGCAGATCCGGCCGTCGCGCCACTGACTCTACCGTGGCCAGCCACAACTCTCGCAGGTCGTCGTCGGCGAGCAGGCTGACCGCCTGGTGCACGCCGTCCATGCCGTCGCGCAGCTGCTTGGCCGCGTCGTCGGAGAGCGACCCGGCCGCCGACGGCAACCCGGCGCAGATCCGCTTCAGCAGGCTCGCCGTCACGGTGGCGAGCCCGGCCACGTCGGTGCGCCGGACATCGCCGTACCGCAACGTCCGGGCCAGCGCGGGCAGCGCCGCCATCAGGTGGTGGATGTCCGCGTCCAGCGCCGCCCGGGTGTCCAGCGCGGCCAGCACCTCCGGATACGCCTCCCCGAGGTCGGCGAGCAGGCACGTCTCCAGCAGCGCGGTCACGTCGGCGAGGGTCCGCGCCGTCCGGGCCCGCCGGATCACCCGCGCGGTCGCCGCGGCCGCCACCGTGGTGCCCCACATGCTGCCCTCGACCAGCCGCACCGCGAACTCCGGCTGCCATCGCAGCACCCACTCCTCGCGGAACGTCCCGGTCCCGCGCCGCTGGGCGGCCGGCTCACCCCACGGCACCGCCAGCGTCCGCAACCGGTGCAGCAGCCGGCTGCGCCGCAGGTCGATGTCCCTGCGCAGGTCGAGCTTCAGCTCCCGCTCGGTGGCCTCCGGCTTCAGCCGCAGGGTGCGCTGCTGCGCGGTCAGATCCCGGGCGAGCGGGACGGCCGGCATCTCGTCCGGCACCCCGCCGAGCCGCTCGCCGACCACCAGTCGCCGGTTGATCAGCGCGGTGCGCAGCGGCTCCCCGTCGCACATCACCGCCTCGGCGGCCTCGGTCACCTCGGCCAGCCCGGCCAGCGGCCGCCCCCGCAGCGTCGCCAGCGCCTCGGCCAGCCGCGTCGCCTCGATCACGTGCGCCGACGAGGTCGGCACGCCCTCGGCCCGCAGCACGCCCGCCGCCGCCACCAGCCACCGCGGCACGACCGAGTCCGCGCTCGCGAACAGATGGTGATACCACCCCGGCGACGTCACCCCGGCGCCATAGCCCGACCACGAGGCCAGCCGCCCGTACGTCCAGGGCACCCAGGTGAACGCGACCTTGCCCTTGCGGCGCCCCTTGAGCAGCGCGGTGTCGTCCTTGATCGGCACCTTCCGGGTCAGCGCCGGCACGTGCCACGCCCCGCAGACCACGGCGATGTTCTCGTGCTTGCGCCGGACCTCGCGCAGCACGGTCCGCATGTAGGCCTCCCGCAGCAGGTCGTCCGGATCCTCCGGTGCCCCTTCCCGGATCGCCGCCATCGCCTCCGCGATCGCCTCGAACACCGGCACACCCCGGTGCTCGACGACGTCCTCCCACCAGCGCTCGGGATCGTCATAACCGGCCGCGGTGGCCAGCTCCCCGATCGGATCCACCGGCCTGACCCGCCCGACCTCGTCGTGATCAGCGGTGGTCCCGGCAGGCTCCCCACTCACCCTTTCCACCATTTCCCCGGGTACGGCGGAATCCCCGCCCCCACCCGTCCCGCCGCCCGCGGCGCCATCGCCAGCCGCGCCATCGCCGGCCGCGCCATCGCCCGCGGCGTCCCCGCCGGCCGCGTCATCGCCTGCCGCGTCCCCGCCAGCTGCGCTCGCGGCCGCCGCGTCCCCGCCGGCCGCCGCGTCCATCCCGCCGGGCAGGCTCGGCTGGTCGGACCCGGCTTCCACGGACGCCTCGCCAGCCGCGCCCGGGTCGTCCGACCCGTCCCCGTCCGGTGGACCCGCCGGCCCACCGGGGTCGGACGCGCCCACCCGATACGCGTAGGGCAGGTCGAAGAAGCGGACCGGCACCCCGTTGCTCACCGCCCACCGGATGGCCTGCCACTCCGGCGAGAACACCGCGAACGGCCAGAACGCCGCCCGCCCCGGATCCTCCGCCGCATAGCCCAGCAGCGCGACCGGCGGCTCCAGCCCCTCCGAGGCCACCCAGCGGACCAGCGCGTCAGCCTCCGGCGGCCCCTCCACCAGGAGGATCTCCGGTTGCTGGGCGATCAACTCCCGCACCACCGCCCGGGCCGACCCGGGCCCGTGATGCCGGACCCCGTAGAACTTCTCAGGCATCGCGCGCGGCCCGGTAGAAATCCAGCCAGTCCGGCCGCTCCCGGACCACGGTCTCCAGATACTCCCGCCAGACGACGGCGTCGGACACCGGGTCCTTGATCACCGCGCCGACGATGCCGGACGCCACGTCAGCCGGGTGCAGCGTGCCGTCGCCGAAGTGGGCGGCCAGCGCCAGCCCGTTGGTGATCACCGAGATCGCCTCCGCCGTGGACAGCGTGGCGGTCGGCGATTTCAGCTTGGTGCGCCCGTCCTCGGTCAGCCCGCTCCGCAGCTCGCGGAAGACCGTCACGACCCGGCGGATCTCCGCCAGCGCGGCCGGCACCTCGGGCAGCTCCAGCGACCGGCCGAGCTGCGCCACCCGCCGGGCCACGATCTCCACCTCGTCGTCGGCGCTGGCCGGCATCGGCAGCACGACCGTGTTGAACCGCCGCCGCAGCGCGCTGGACAGCTCGTTCACCCCGCGGTCGCGGTCGTTCGCGGTGGCGATCAGGTTGAAGCCGCGCTGCGCCTGGGTCTCGGTGTTCAGCTCCGGGATCGGCAGGGTCTTCTCGGACAGGATGGTGATCAACGCGTCCTGCACGTCGGACGGCACCCGGGTGAGCTCCTCCAGCCGGGCGATCGACCCGGTCCGCATGGCCCGCATGATCGGGCTCGGCACCAGCGCGGCGTCGGTCGGGCCGTCGGCGAGCAGGCGGGCGTAGTTCCACCCGTACCGGATAGCCTCCTCGGCCGTGCCGGCGGTGCCCTGCACCAGCAGCGTCGAGTCGCCGGAGACGGCCGCCGCCAGGTGCTCGGAGACCCAGGTCTTGGCGGTGCCGGGCACGCCGAGCAGCAGCAGCGCCCGATCGGTGGCCAGGGTGGAGACGGCCACCTCGATCAGGCGGCGCGGCCCCACATACTTCGGGGTGATCTTCGCGCCGTCGCCGAGCAGATAGGTCACCACGGCCTGCGGCGACAGCCGCCACCCGGGCGGCCGGGGCCGCTCGTCGGTGGCGGCCAGCTGAGCGAGCTCGTCGGCGTACTGATCCTCGGCGTGCGGTCGCAGCGCGGTCACGTGAACTCCTGCATCTCCGGGGCCTGCCCATCGGGTGGTACGAACAGCAAACTACCGCCGGGGTGTGACATTTTCGGGCGCCGGACCGCCCGTTCGTGGCGGGGCGTCCGGATCGGTCAGCTCACGCCGCATCTCCTCGCGGAACACCAGCGTGCGGGCCAGATCGGCGACCGGGCGGACCCGGCTCGGGTCGAGTTCCGGCTCCAGCTGGGCGGCCAGCCGGCCGGTGAGATCGGCATAGTCCGGCGGCATCGCCAGCGCGGCCGTCCGGCACAGCTCGCCGAGCTGCCAGGTGTGCCGATCGGTCCGCGCCCGGTGCGCGATCGTCTCCAGCACGGTCACGCTGAGCGGCTCCGGCCACGGCCCGGGGTGCAGCGCGAGCAGCCGGTGCGCCGTCCCGTCCTCGGTGCGCAGCGCCTCGGCGGCCAGCCGGGCCAGCACGCCCGGCGGCAGCACCAGGTGCAGGTCCCACCGCACCGCCTCGCGCAGCACGCCCGCGTCGGCGGCCAGCAGTGTCGCCGCCCAGCGCGCGTCGCCCTGCGTGATGGCGGCCTTGGCCCACCCGTGCAGCAGCGGCGTCGCCCAGTCGTTTCCCCTGGCCAGCGCCAGGTAGCCACTCGGCTCCAGCTCGGTCCACGAGTCCAGCGGCGCGCCCGCGACCACCTCTTCCAGCAGCCACGCCCCGGCGCCGGTGCCGTGCGCGGGAGTGGCGCCCACCCCGTCCCGGCGCAGCGCCGCGTCCAGCTCCTCGGGTGGCTGGACGGCCAGCCGGGCCGGATCGCTGAGCACCAGCCGCACCGCGGTGTGCGCCCGCTGCCGCATCCGCCCGCCGAGCGCCGCCCCGGGCAGCCGGCGCAGCAGCTCGACGGCGGTCTGCCGAACCTCCTTGCGGCGGTCGTCCAGCGCCCGTTCCAGCAGCTCCTCGTCGTCGCGGGCGAGCCCGTCGGCGAACGTGTTCAGGAACCGGGCGCGATCGTCCGAGGAGTCGCTCGCCCAGGTGCTCGCCACCAGCTCACGGGCCCGGCCGGGATCGGCGCGGCGCAGCGTGATCAGGTGGCCCAGACGCTCCGAGCCGGTCGCGGTGGACCAGTTGGCCACCGTGACCGGCGCGGCCTCGTCGAGCAGCCAGCGCCAGTCGGCGCGCTGCCCGGCCAGCCAGCCGCCGCGCCGTCCGGCGACCCGGGCCACATCGGCCCGGACCGTGGTGTTCCGCCGGGCCGCGTCCAGCAGCGCCGGCAGCATCATCGGCGGCACGACCCCGCCCCGCTCCGCCGCCGCGGCGAGCCACTGCGCCAGCAACTCCTGCTCCAGATGGGCGCCACCGGGAGCGCCGCCGCGCAGAATCCGCCCCAGCCGCACCCCGGCGGCGACCGGCAGCGCGGGGGCGGTCTCCACCGGCGCGGCCACGACCGGCACCTTCGCCGGCACCGGCCGGAACCCGGCCCGCCGCGTCGCCAGAGCCACCGCCGCCGCGTCCAGCAGGGCCACCGCCGGCGACGGCCGCGCCGCCGCATCCGACTCGGCGGGCCCGGCCCGGTCCAGGTCGACCCGGACCGCCCCGACCCGGACCGGGTGCCCCGGCCACGGCCGCCGGGCCGTCCCGACCAGCGCCGCCGCCAGCACCTCGGGCGGCAACTCCGCCGCCCGCGGCGCCCCCGGATCCGGCATCGCCGGCCCGGCCGGCACGAACTCGCCGGTCACCCACGCGGCCAGCGGGCGCAACCCGCCGGGCGACCACTCCGCCGCCACCGCGGCCGGCCGGCCACCCGCGGCCGCGAGCAGCCACCAGGGCTCCCGAAACCCCGCGGCCAGCGGCAACGCGTCGCCGGCGGAGTCCACCAGGAAGCCGTCGGCGGTCGGCGTGACACCGCCGAGCAGCATCGCTCCGTCGTACCGAAACGGCTCAGCGGCCAGGAGCACGGACCACCGGGAGAGAGCCGCCCGGACCGACCCGGCGCCGTCCGGCGAGCCGAACGGCTCGGCGGCGCTGTCGCGGGTGGCGACCAGCGCCCGCAAGGGCGCCGAACCCGGATAGAAACAGAGGTCACCGCGGAACTCGGTGCCGGGCACGAGGTCGGCGGTGAGGGCTTGCCCGGGCGCGGCGAACGACAGCACCAGCGCGAACCGGGACGTCGAGGAGCCGTGCAGCCACGTCCGCCGGGTGGTCAGCGTGCCGTCGTCGGTGTCGTGCTGCCCGAGCACCTGCCATCGGTCGCTGACCCGGGGCCCGGCCAGCACCTCCTCGGCCGAGGTGGGGAAGCCGATCCGGGACCGGACGGTGGCGGCGGTGGCCGGGTCGAGAGCGCCGAGCCGATCGTGACCGGCGATCAGGAGATGCAGCATGGCCAGCTCGCCGAGCAGCCGGTCGGCCCACTGCGGGCCGATGCCGGCGATGTCGCCGAGCCGGCGGACCACCCCCGCCACGCCCGGCGCCTGGGCGTCGACCAGGCGCGCGGCGACCGGATCGAACACCTGGTGACCATGCTTCCCGAGCCCGGCCAGGCCCTGCTCGACCTGGTCGTCGAGCCAGCGGCGCAGCTCGATCATGCCGCCGGCGACCCGCTCGGCACGCTCCCGGGCGCGTTTCGCGGCGGCCACCGGATCGGGCGTCGAGGCCTCCTTCGGCTTCGCCCGCGCGGCCCGCATGGCCTGCCACTTGGTGACCCATTCGGGCGCCGGCTCGTCGCCCACGCCGGCCTCGGCCCAGTGCAGCAGCAGGCCGACCGCGTGCTTGCAGGGCGCCTGGAAGCTGGGGCAGGAGCACTTGAACGCGGGCCCGGCCAGGTCGGCCGCGACCTGATAGCCCCGGCAGAGTCCCCAGAGAATGTCGTCGAGCAGCCCGGTGGAACCGAACTGCCCGGCCACGCCACGGGCACGCTTGAGCGCGGCGGCGTCGGGGGCCAGCGACTCGGCCTGGGCGATGGACCATCGTTCTGCGGACACGAGAAAGACCCTAGGCCGGAGGTACGACGTTTTGCCGTCGCCCCGGATCGCCTGTGGACAACCGGCTGCTGTGGATAACCGGCGTTCTGTCGGACCGGCGAGGCAGACTGTCGGGCAGGAGGTGCGCGCATGCGGGTGATCGTGTTCGGGGCGACCGGGATGGTCGGGCAGGGTGTGCTGCGGGAGTGCCTGCTCGCGCCCGATGTGACAGAGGTGCTGGTGGTGACCCGGTCGGCGACCGGGGTCCGGCATCCGAAGCTCCGCGAGCTGACCGTCACCGACTTCACCGACCTCAGCCCGGTCAAGGACGAGCTGACCGGCTACGACGCCTGTTTCTACTGTCTCGGCGTCTCGTCGGTCGGCCTGGACGAGGCTGCGTATTCGCGGGTGTCCTACGACTTCCCGGCCGCTGCCGCCCGCACGCTCGCCGCGCTGAGCCCGGAGATGACGTTCATCTACGTCTCCGGCGCCGGCACCGACGCGGGCAGCCGCCTGATGTGGGCCCGGGTCAAGGCCCGGACCGAGGACGAGGTGCTGGCGCTGTTCCGTAACGGGTACGCGTTCCGCCCCGGGTTCATCCAGCCCACGCACGGCGCCCGGTCGAAAACCGGGTGGTACAACGCCGTCTACACCGTCACCGCTCCGCTGTTGCCGCTGCTCAGCCGCGTTGCGCCGGAGCAGTTCACCAGCACCGACGCGATCGGCCGGGCGATGCTCCGCGCGGTCCGCACCGGCTTCCCCCGCCGCATCGTCACGAGCGGGGACATGAAATGACCGCGTCCTCAGCCCGAGCCGGCCCCGCCCCGGCAGTCGGCGACCCGGCCCCGGCGAGAGAAGCGCCGGCGTGAACAGCGCCGGCGTGAACAGCGCCGGCGTGAACAGCGCCGGCATGCGACGGCCCGGCAACGGTCCGGGATGACCGGGCGTGGGCTCGGACGGGCCGGCCCCACAGCGCCCGCACGCTCGACGACTGCCCGAGAAGAACCGCGCCGAAGGCGACGATCGTGCCGCTGACCTGCACCGGGGTCAGCGATTGCCCGAGCGCGGCCCACCCGATCACGGTCGCCGTCACCGGCGAGAGGAGGCTCAGCAGCGACACCCGCGCGGCCGGCAGCCGGTCCAGCCCACGGAACCACAACGTGTAGGCGAGTGCGGTGCCGATCAGCGACAGATATCCGTACCCCAGCAGGTTTTTGCCGGTGAGCGAGGCTGGCAGGCCCTCGCCGATCAGCATGATCGGGATCAGCGCCAGGCCACCCGCGGTGAGCTGCCATCCGGTCGCGGTGAGCAGCGAGACGCCGGGTCGGCCCCACCGCTTGGTCAGCACCAGGCCGACGGCCATCGACGCGGCCCCGGCCAGCCCGGCGACGATCCCGATCGGGTCGAGGCGGGCGGCCGCGGTCAGGACCGCGAGGGCGACGCCGACGGCGCCGAGCAAACCCGCGATCACGGTACGGAGGGCGACCCGCTCGGCCAGCAGCAGCGCGGACAGCCCGGCCACCAGCAGCGGCTGCACTGCCCCGAGCACCGCCGCCATCCCGCCCGGCAGCCGGTAGGCGCTGGCGAACAGCAGCGCGAAGAAGAACCCGATGTTGAGCGCCCCGAGCACCGCGGACTTCCACCACCACGCCCCACGCGGAAGTTTCCGCGTCATGGCGAGCAGCAGCAGCCCGGCCGGCAGCGCCCGCAACACCCCGCTGAGCAGCGGCCTCCCGGGCGGCAGAAGCTCGGTGGTGATCGCGTAGGTGGTGCCCCAGACAGCCGGGGTAAGGGCCGTGACCAGTAGGACGCGCATCTCAACTCCCTCGCCGCAAAGTATCTCGACATCAAGATAACTCACATCGAGAAGTCCGTCATCAAGAAACTCGAGTGCGTGACAATGACGGCATGATCGAGCGCGAGCCGGACCCGGCCACGAACCCCCGCCCGGCCCCGGCCGGCAAGGGCAGCGAGGACAACAGCGAGCCGGCCCCAGGTGGCAAGGGCGGCGAGGGCAACAGCGAGCGCAGGAGCAACAGGGCCGGCGGCGACGACGTCGACCGGATCCTGGCCCAGTGGGCGACCGAGCGCCCCGACCTGGACACCACCGCGATGGGCGTCTTCGGCCGCCTGCAGCGCGTCGCCCGGATCGCCGGCGACACCCAGGAGCGCGCCTACGCGACCTTCGGCATCGGCCGCCCCGAGTTCGACGTGCTCGCCACCCTGCGCCGCTCCGGCCCGCCCTACCAGCTCTCCCCGGGCGCCCTGGCGGCGTCGATGATGCTCAGCACCGGCGGCACCACGGCCCGCCTCGACCGCCTGGAGAAGGCCGGCCTGGTCGCCCGCTCACCCGACCCGTCCGACCGCCGCGCCATCCTGGTCCGCCTCACCGACCGGGGCTTCGCCGTCGCCGACCGGGCGGTGACCGCCGGCCTCGCCGAGCAGCAGCGCCTGCTCGCCCACCTGACCCCGGCCCAGCAGACCCAGCTCTCCGAACTGCTCCGCCGTCTCCTCGGTGGCTTCTGAACGCTGTTTCATTGGAGTAATCGCGGAAATCCTGCAAAAATCAGCCTGTGGTCGATGAATCGGCATTCCCTGAGGCGTCCGTGCTGTTGGCGTTCCGGGCCGGCAACGTGCGCTCTTTCGCTGAGCCGTTCGAGTTGAGCCTGCTCGCCACCACGATGGCCAAGAAGGAGGGCGTGCGCCAGGTGACCTGGCGGCAGGGCGGGCGGCCGCTCGGTGTTCTGCCGGTGGCCGGGATCTTCGGGGCGAACGCGTCGGGCAAGAGCAACGTCCTGCGTGCCATGAACGACATGCGGCTGCATGTGTTGCACTCCTTCCGGTCGAGCAGTCCGACCGGTGGGATCCTCCGGCGGCCGTACTCGCTGGAGCCCGCATATCGCTCGGCGCCCTCCCGCTTCGAGATCGACCTGGTGTTGCACGGGGTCCGGCATGAGTACGGGTTCGTTCTCGACGATGCGAAAGTCCTCGAGGAGTGGGCCTACCACTACCCACGAGGGCGTCCCGCGCTGCTGTTCCATCGCCGCCCCGAGGGTGTGGACCTCGGGTCCGCCGATCGGGCGAAGGGGCGCGCCGTCCTCGAGTTGCTCCGGCCCAACGCCTTGTTTCTCTCCACCGCCGCGTCGGCCAACCATGGCGGGCTGCTCCCGCTCTACGCCTGGTTCGAGCGGAACCTCTTGCTGGCGGAAGCCGGCAGCCGCCCGTTCCGGCAGGCGGTCACCGCGCAGTTGCTGGACGACGCGACGATGCGCAATCGCGTGCTCGACCTGCTCCGGGCAGCCGACTTGGGGATCACCGGCGCGCGTCAGATCGAGCCCGACCCGGTGACCCGGGAGCGGATGCAGCGCGCCTTACGCATCATTCTCGGCCGGGAGGAGGAGCCGGACGGCTTGGCCGACGGAACGGATATCTCCTCCTTCGGTGTCGCGTTGACGCACCGCGGAGCGGATGCCGAGGTCGACATGGACGCGGAGGACGAGTCGCTCGGCACCCTGGTGTGGTTCGGACTGGTCGGCCCGGTCGTCAGCGCGCTTGCCACCGGCGCTGTGATGCTCGCCGACGAATTGGACTCGAGCCTGCATCCAGCCTTGGTGGCGCAATTGGTTCGCCTTTTCCAGGATCAGCGCAGCAACCCCCGGCGGGCTCAACTGATCTTCAATTCGCATGACGCCGCGCTTCTCGGTGACACCGGTGAGGAATCCGCGCTCGGGCGCGATCAGGTGTGGTTCACCGAGAAGTCCGGTGGCGCGTCACGGTTGTACCCGCTGTCCGATCTTGCCCCGCGCAAGGACGAGGCGGTCGGGAAACGCTACCTGGCCGGCCGGTACGGAGCCGTCCCGATCCTTTCCCACGGCCAGTTCGTCGCGGCTATCGGCGACCTGACCCCGGGTGTCGAGTGAGCCGCAGCGGCCCGCCGACCCGGCGGGTGACCTCGTCGGCTCAGCGGCCCGAGATCCTGGTCTTGCTGGCGGCCCGTCACGACGCCGCCGTTCAGCGGGCCGTTCGACTGGACGCGAAGCACGCGGGTGACGGTTCGCCGCCGGGCGCGAATCCGAGTTCCGGTATCTGGCCGCTGGTGAACCGCATCCGCGGCGTTTGACGGTCCGCTATCCCGCCACTCGAACCGGGGGAGTGCCGGTGCCGAAGGGGTGGCCGCCCAGGGATTCGCGGCCGTGTGGGGTCAGCCAGCCGGTGACGTCCGGGCCGGCCGGGATGATGCCGGTCGGGTTGATCGTGCGGTGCACCACGTAGTAGTGCTCCTTGATCTGGTCGAAGTCGATCGTGTCGCCGAAGCCCGGCGTCTGGAACAGGTCCCGCGCATAGGCCCACAGCACCGGCATCTCGCTCAGCTTCGACCGATTGCACTTGAAATGCCCGTGATAGACCGCGTCGAAGCGGGCCAGCGTGGTGAACAGCCGTACGTCGGCCTCGGTTATCGCCTCTCCGACGAGGAACCGCTGGCCTTTCAGACGCTCGGAAAGCCAATCCAGACGATCGAACAATTGCCGGTACGCCTTGTCGTAGGCCCCCTGTGAGGTCGCGAACCCGGCCCGGTACACGCCGTTGTTCACGTCCCGGAACACCACGTCGTTGACCGCGTCGATCTCCGCGCGCAGGTCGGCCGGGTACAACTGGGGCGCGCCCGGCCGGTGGTACGCCGCCCATTCCAGCGACAGGTCGATGGTGATCTGCGCGAAGTCGTTGGTGACCACCGCCCCGCTCGGCACATCCACGATCGCGGGCACGGTGATGCCTTTCTCGTACCCGGGAAATCTGGTGAAGAACGCCTCCTGCAACCGCTCGATCCCGAGGACCGGGTCGCGCCCGCCCGGGTCGAGGTCGAAGGTCCAGCTCCGCTCGTCGTGCGTGGGCCCGGCGACGCCCATCGAGAGCACGTCCTCGAGGCCGAGCAGGCGCCGCACGATGATCGACCGGTTGGCCCAGGGGCAGGCGCGGCTGACCACCAGGCGGTAGCGGCCGGGCTCGACCGGATAGCCGTCGCGTCCGTCGGCGGTGATGCGCGTGGCGATGTAACGCTGGTCACGGGTGTACTCGCCGGAGCTCGTCATACCGACCATCGTGCATCGGGGAACTTCATAATGTCGCGATGACCGAACCGGAAGAACCGGCCAGCTCCCCGGAGCGCCTCGTCCTCTTCACCGACGCGGTGGCCGCGATCGCGATCACCCTGCTCGTCCTGCCGCTCCTGGAGACGCTCGCGGACATCGACGAGGGGGTGACACTGCCCGAGCTGCTGCGCGAGAACCTGCCCGGGCTGGCCGCGTTCCTGCTGGGCTTCGCGGTGATCTTCCGGTTCTGGTGGGGGCACCACCGGGTGTTCGGGCACGTGTCCCGGCTGCGCCCGACGGTGGTGTACCTGAGCGGCCTCTGGACGCTGGCGATCGTGATGCTGCCGATCCAGACCGCGTTGATCACGCACTTCGAGGCGTCCAGTGGCACCGTCGCGCTGTACTGCGGAAACCTGGTCCTGGCCAGCGGGTCGCTGGCGGTGCTGTCGATCTACGTCTACCGGCATCCGGAGCTGAGCGCCGGGCGCACGCCGCTCCCGCGCGAGGAGGTGATCAGCACGCTGGCGGTGGTCGTGGCGCTGCTGCTCGCCCTGGTGATCGGCTCGTTGTTCCCGCGGGTCAACTTCTGGGCGCTGTTCCTGATGTTCCTCACCGGCCCGGCCCACCGCCTGTTCCGGACCCGCTGGCGCGGCAAACAGCCGGTCGCCGCACCGACCCGGCCGGCCGCCTGATCCGGACCGGCTGGCGCGGCACGCGGCCGGTCGCCTAGTTTTCTTTCTCATGTATGCCGTCGTCGACCTGCAGACCACCGGCACCAAGACCAGCTGGCACGACCGGATCGTGGAGATCGCGATCGTCCGTCTCGACGGAAGCGGCCGGATCCTGGACGAATGGTGCACCCTGGTCAACCCGGACCGGGACCTGGGGCCGCAGGCGCTGCACGGCATCACCGGCGCCGAGGCCCGCCGCGCGCCGGTCTTCGCCGAGCTGGCCGGCCAGGTCGCCGAACGACTGGCCGGGCAGCTCGTGGTCGCGCACAACCTGCTGTTCGACGCGGGTTTCCTGACCGCCGAGTTCGGCAAGCTCGGCGTGTCCGTGCCGGTCGAGGACGATCGGGGGCTGTGCACCATGCGCCTGGCCGGGCACTTCCTGCCGACCGCGTCCCGGAGCCTGAAGGCCTGCCGGGCCGCCGCCGGTCTGGGCCCGCACCGGGAGTACTCCGCGCTGCACGGTGCCCGCGCGGCCGGTGAGCTGCTCGGGTACTACCTGGGCCGGGCCGGCGATCCGCCGCCCTGGGCCGAGCTGCTCGACGAGGCCCGGCACGCGAAGTGGCCGGCGCTCCCGGTGACCTCGGTCGCCGCGGTGCCGCGCCGCCGCCCGGAGGAGCGCGAGCCGCACTTCCTCACCCGGCTCGTCGACCGGTTGCCCCGCCAGCTCGACCCGAAGGCCGACGCCTACCTCGCGCTGCTCGACGGCGTCATGTTGGACCGGCACATCTCGGCCAGCGAGGCCGACCAGCTGGTCACCACCGCGGGCAAGATCGGTCTGTCCCGCGCCGACGCCGAGTTCCTGCACCACCGATACCTGTCCGGCCTGGCCACGGTCGCCCTGGCCGACCAGATCCTGACCCCGGCCGAGCGCCTCGACCTGGACGGCGTGGCCGAGCTGCTCGGCCTGACCAGCGCGGACGTCGACCGGGCGCTGGCCACCGCCGCGGCCCGGCCGGCCCGGCAGCCCGCGCAGTGGCAGCTGAGCCCGGGCGACCAGATCGTCTTCACCGGCACCCTGCGGCCGCCCCGCGAGCATCTCGAGGTGGACGCGCTGACGCACGGCCTGCGCACCGCCCGCAAGGTCACCAAGCAGACCCGCCTGCTGGTCGCCGCCGACCCCGACTCCCTCTCCGGCGTGGCCAAACTCGCCCGCCAGTACGGCATCCCGATCGTCACCGCGATCGCCTACAAAACCATGCTCGAAGCCCTCCTCAACGCCCCTCGCTAAACCCCCGAAACCCAAGATCAAAATCCGATTTGGGTACGGCGTGAGCCCCCGCCCGTCGCCCCGCCCCGCCCCGCCTCGCGCCGCCCCGCCTCGCGCCGCCCCGCCTCGCGCCGCCCCGCCCCGCCCCGCGTCGCCTCGCCTCGCGTCGCTCCGAGTCGCGGAGGTGAAAGTGCCGCAGCGCTGGGAGCGCAGCGCGGCTGGGCGTGCCGCAGCGTCGAGCGTGCGGCGGGAGCGGGCGTTGCCGCAGCGCTGGGCGTGCGGTGAAGAGTGGGCGCCTCGCCTCGCGTCGCGGAAGTGAAAGTGCCGCAGCGCTGGGAGCGCAGCGCGGCTGGGCGAAGAGTGGGCGCGCCGGGCGCGTGACAGCGATGGCCGCCCGCGGGGCGGGCGGCCATCGGGACAAGCTGGGTGGGCGAGGCATCCCCCCGTGTGCGACGCCTCGCCCGGCTCAAGGGGCCGGGCATTCCGGGCACGGCACAGCGAACCGGGCGGAAAACACGGCAGGGGCCCGCTGTTGGACCTGCGCCTTTATAGCACGTCAGGAGAGCGCTTTCCGTAACAGCGGAGGTGCCTGGGAGCGCGCCCAGGGCGCTGACCGTGACCCGGAGGGCCTCCGGGTGAATTCCGGAGTTCACCCGTCCCAGCGACATCCCTTACGTTGCCCGAACGTTCGCCGCCCTGCCCCGGCGGCATGATGTGAGCCGTGACCGATACGTCGAAGGGGCTCGTCCTGGTCGTCGAGGACGAGCGGCCGATCGCCGACCTGGTCCGGCTCTACCTGAGCCGGGAGGGCTTCGGCGTGCAGGTCGAGCACGACGGCGTGGCCGGGCTGGCCTCGGCGCGGCGGCTGCGGCCGGTGGCGTGCATCCTGGACATCGCGCTGCCCGGCCTGGACGGCACCGAGATCTGCCGCCGGCTGCGCGCCGACGGCGACTGGACCCCGGTGATCTTCCTGACCGCGCGGGACGACGAGGTGGACCGGATCCTCGGCCTGGAGCTCGGCGGCGACGACTACGTGACGAAACCGTTCAGCCCGCGCGAGCTGGTCACCCGGGTCAAGGCCCTGCTGCGGCGCGCGGCCGGTCCGCCGGAAACCGATCGGGTCCGCACGCTGGGCCCGCTCACGCTCGATCAGGGGCGGCGTGCCGCGGCCGTACAAAATCGGCCTTTGATCTTGACCGCGACCGAATTTGATCTGTTGGCGCACCTGCTCGGCCGGCCCGGCCGGGTCTTCACCCGGGAGGAGCTGCTCGCCGCGGTCTGGGGCTACGCCTCGCACGCCGGCACCCGCACGGTCGACGTGCACGTCGCCCAGGTCCGCGCGAAGCTCGGCGACGCGGCCGGCCTGATCCGGACCGTCCGGGGCGTCGGATACACCGCCGATGCGTGACTTCTTCCGCACGCTGACCGGCCGCGCCGTCCTGGTCACCGCCGCCACCGCGGTCGTCTCGGTGATCATCACCGCGCTGGTCGCCATCCCGGTCGCGGTCCGCTCGGTGAACACCCAGGTCCGCGCGGAGCTGATGGAGAAGTCGGCGATCACCGTGGAGCTGCTGAACGACGAGCGCCCGGCCGCCCGGGAGCGGATCGCCCAGCGGCTGCGCCGGGACCAGATCGAGATCTACCTGATCCGGCGGGGGATCCCGGATCATCAGGGCCTGCCGCCGCGGGTGGTCGCCCAGGTGACCGCCGGCAACCTGGTCGACATGCGTGGCCTGGTCGGCGAGCGGGCCTCGTTCATCGCCGGCCGGCCGCTGCCCGGGGTGGACGCCGGTGTGGTGCTGACCCGGCCGGCCTCGTTCGGCCTGGGCCTGCAGGTGCTCGGCAGCGTCTGGTGGGCGTTGCTGGCCGGCCTGCTCGGCGGGGTCCTGGCCGGCGCGCTGCTGGCCCGGTTCGTCACCAAGCCGATCGAGCTGGCCGCGGCCGCCGCCGGACGGCTCGCCGCCGGCGACCGGTCGGTACGGATCGCCCGGCACGGGCCGGCCGAGGCGGTCCACCTCGCCGAGGCGGTGAATCAGCTGGCCGCGGCCCTGCAGACGAGCGAGGGCCGGGAACGCGACTTCCTGCTGTCGGTCTCCCACGAGCTGCGTACGCCGCTGGCCACCATCCGGGGCTACGCCGAGGCGCTCGCCGACGGGGTGGTCGGGGCGGACGGCGCGCCGCAGGCCGGGGCGACCATGATGGCCGAGGCCGACCGGCTCGACCGGCTCATCTCCGACCTGCTCGTGCTGTCCCGCCTGGAGGCCGCCGACCTGCCGCTGGACGTGGTCTCGGTGGACCTGACCGAGCTGGTCCGGGACGCCGGGACGGCCTGGTCGGCGCGCTGTGCGCCGGACGGGCCGAGCCTCTCGGTGGAGCTGCCGGACACCCCGGTCACGGTGGCGACCGACCCGGGCCGGATCCGGCAGGTGCTCGACGGGCTGTGCGAGAACGCGCTGCGCGTGGTCCCGGCCGGCGCGCCGCTGGTCCTGGCGGTGCGGGCGGGGGAGTCCGGCGGGGTGGTCGAGGTGCGGGACGGCGGGCCCGGCTTCACCGACGACGACCTGGCCGTCGCGTTCGAGCGGGGCGCGCTGAACCGTCGCTACCGGGGCATCCGCAAGGTCGGCAGCGGGCTCGGGCTGGCGCTGGCGGCGCGCCTGGTCGGGCGGCTGGGCGGGCGGATCGCGGCCGGGCACGCCCCGGAGGGCGGGGCGATGTTCACGGTGGAGCTTCCCTACCGGGCGCCGTGAGTCGTGGCGCTTCTTTACCGGGCTCGAACAATCGGCTGACTTTCGCCGATCGGGGCGGGTCCATCGTCGTACCCATGAATCGAAGCGGGAAAGCCCTGATCCTCGCCGCGACCGTGACCCTCGCCCTGGCCGGATGCGGCGCAGCCGCGACGGAGACCCCGGCGATGGGCGACGTGGCCTCCGAGGCCGTCGCCCTGCAGACCGTCGGCTTCACCACCGACGCGGACACCGATCCGTCACCGAGCGTGAAGTCGAAGGACGGCGTCCGCCCGCGGGTGGTCCGTCAGCTCCTGCGCCGCAACGCCCTGCACGGCGAGGTGACCGTGCAGGTCAAGGACGAGACGAAGACGATCGTCGTGCAGCGCGGGAAGATCACCGCGGTTGACGACAAGAGCCTGACCGTGGAGTCGACCGACGGCTTCAAGCTCACCTGGAGTTACGGCGACCCGCTGCGCGTCGTGCAGCAGCGCAAGGCCGTGGACCGGGCCGCGCTGAAGTCCGGCGTCGAGGTCGGCATCGGTGGCGTGCAGAACGGCTCGGCGACCGCGGCCCGGCTGATCGTGCTCAAGAAGCCGTAGTCACTGCAGGAAGTCGGCGAACGGCGAGAGCAGCAGTTTGCCCAGGCCGGTGGCGGTCCGGTCGAGCCGGCGGCGCTCGGTGTCGAGCGCGATCAGGTCGTGCCGGATCGCCCAGATCTTCTGGGCGTTGCGCCAGGCGACGTTGCGGGTGTAGTCCACCATCTCGCCCTGCCACCAGTCGTCGAGCTCGCCGTTCATCGTGTCGATGAGCAGCTGCCAGCGGTCCAGATAGCCGCGGCGCAGGCCCGGGATCTCCTCCGCGAAGATGTCGTTGACCTGCAGGTAGTCGTGGTGCTGGTCGCTGCCGTCGATCGGGTCGGAGCCCAGGTGGTCGAACGTGGTGACCAGCGCGAACGGCAGATCGAAGTTGATGTGCGCGTTGACGCCGGCGACCGCGGACGGCAGCGGGCGCGGATCCGGCCCGGGAATCCGGTGGAACAGGCCGGCCCACACGCCGGGACAGGCCGGGCTGCCCTCGGTCCAGTAGCGCAGGGCGTCGAAATACCGCGCGGCGAACTCCACGTCCAGCCGGGACAGGAACGCCGGATCCTTGAACCGGCCCGCGTAGAGCCGGTCCAGCACGTTCTCGGTGATCGCCAGGTAGAGCTTGTTGAAATCGGCCAGCGGGTTGCCGTTCAACAGCGGTGGCACCTGGCAGAGGACGTCCTGCAGCGCGCCGAGCTGGGCGACGACGGCGGGCACGTCGTCCGGATGCTCCCGCAGGATCACGGACATCTCGGCTTGCACTGGTCCCCAGATGGGCTGGGTCATCGGATCCTCCACGACTTGCAGATGTGCGGAGGGGCCCCCAGCACCGCCCGGCGGTCCCAGACCACCGGGCGGTGCTCCCCCGTGCGCCCAGCCTTTCACCGACGACGGACGAGGGGATCGGTAGAACGACGTATTCCGCGTACGTATGTCACGGGCGCATAACGATTGCCTGGTCACGCCGCGGTTAGATAAACCCGGCTCGCCTGTACGCGGGTACGTACCTGAAGTTTGTCGAAGATGTGCCCGAGGTGCACGCCGACCGTGCGCTCGCTGATGAACAGCAACTCGCCGATCTCCCGGTTCGTCAGGCCCTCCGCGACCGCGGCCAGCACCTCACGTTCCCGGCCGGTGAGAACTGCCAGCTCATCACCCTGATCCGGCTCCGGCGGCAGCATCGCGACGGTGTCCGCGTCCTCCACCAGGGAGACCCGGAACCGCTGCGCGACGCCCTTGATCTCGTTCGCCAGCGGGCGGGCGCCCATCGCGACCGCGGTCGCGAACGCCTGGCGCAGCCCGGTGACCGCGGCCGTCCGCCGGGCCCGGCGGCCCAGCGCTACCTCGGCATGCCGCAACCGCGAATACGCCGCCGGGTAGGGCTGCTCCCGCCGGTCCCAGATCGCGGCGGCCCGGGCCCACTGCTCCGGGTCCTGCCGGTCCTCGACCCGGCTCAGCTCGGCCGTGCAGAGCGCCAGGTAGCCGTCGAGCACCGCGCGGACCTCGGGCGCGGCGTTCGCCCCGGCCTCGATCCGGCCGACCACGGTCCGCAGCCGGCGCAGCGCGAGCGGGTCGACCGGCGCGCCGTCCACGTGCGCCTCGGCCTCGGCGCGCAGCCCGTGCCAGGCCAGCACGCCGAGCAGCACCAGGTCGTCGGAGCGGGTCTCGGTCAGACCCCGCTGCACCGCGGCGCGCGCGGCGGCGTGCTCCTTCTGCCACATCGCCAGGCCGGAGCGCAGCGTGAGCATCGGCAGCACGTGCCGCGCCCCGCCGCCGGCCAGCAGGGTGGCCGCCGCGTCCAGGTCCCGGCGGGCGTTGTCGACCTCGCCGAACCCGACCCAGAGCCGGCTCCGGGCGAGCAGCACCTCCACCGCGTCCGCGCCGGACGGGCGGTGCCGCATCGCCTCCTCCAGCACCGAGTCCGCCTCGGCCCACTGACCGATCCGGAACAGGCCGTTGCCGGCGATCGCCAGCAGCCGGGTCTGGTAGCTGCGGCCGACGCCGCGCGACGCCAGCCGCTCGGCGCCCCGGCGGGCCACCAGGACACCCTCCTCGATGCTGTTCAGCGGGCCGGTGAGCAACTCGGCCAGGTGCAGGTAGGCGACGCCCAGGTCGTCCGGGTGGCCGGAGCGCTCGGCGATCTCCACGGCGTGCCGGATCACCGCCAGGCCGGCGTCCGGGTCCTCCCGGAACGCGGCGCTGAAGCCCAGCGCGGCGCTGGCCCGGACCAGGTCGGCGGTCGAGCCGTTGATCGCCGCCAGCTCCAGCGCGTCCCGGGCGTGCTGGTTCGCGTCGGCGTAGCGCCCCAGGTGCAGCAGCAGCTCGGCCAGGTAGGCGGCGGCGGTGGCGCGCAGCCGGGGCGTGCAGTCCGGCGAGCTCAGGGCCAGTTCGTACTCCTGCTCGGCGGTCTCCGAACGGCCGGCCGCCGCGAGGTAGCGCGCGCGGCGCAGGTGCAGCTCGCACTCGGTCGGCGCGTCCTTGCGGCCGGCCAGCTCGGCCAGGCGGGAGAGCGCGAGCAGGTGCTCGCCGCACTGGTGCGCCGACTCGGCGGCGTGGCCCAGCAGCTCGGTGCGGTCGGCCGAGTCCTCCCCGGTCAGTCGCAACGCGAGGGTCCAGTGGCGATGCGCCTCGGCGAAGCCGTACAGGCCCTCGGCGGAGCGGGCCGCGGCGATCACCGACGGCAGCGCGCGGGCCGGCAGCCCGGCCCGCTGCCAGTGGTGGGCCAGCCGGGCGTGATCCGCCTCACCCGGGCACGACTCCAGCGCCTCCGCGTACCGCCGGTGCAGGGCGATCGCCTCGGCGGGCAGCACCTCCTGCTCCAGCACCTCGGCGACCAGGCGGTGCCGCAACCGGTAGCCCTCGCCGTCGCCGACCACGAACCGGTAGGCCACCGCGGAGCGGATCGCCTCCAGCAGCTCGTCCTCCGGCAGCCGGACCACCCGGGCCAGCACCGCGTGCTCGACCGGCTCGACGCCCGCGGCCAGCGCGTTCACCACGGCGTGCGCGTTCGGTGGGAGCTCGTCGATGCGGGCCAGGAAGATCTCCCGGAGCGTGTCGGAGAGCTCCACCCGGCCGTCCCGCAGATCCCGGGCCAGCTCCTCGACGACGAACGGGTTGCCGCCGCTGCGCTTGTAGACCCGGTCGGCGTCCTCCCCGGCGACCGCGCGGCCGACGATCGCGCTGACCAGCTCCCGGGTCTGGTCCTGGTTCAGCGGGGCCAGGTCGACCACCCGCACCGAGCGCAGCCGGCGCAGCTCGGCCAGCACCCGGCGCAGCGGATGGGTGCCGTGCAGGGCCTCGGCGCGGATCGCGGCGAGCACCGACACGCGCACGTCGCCCAGCCCGGCGAGCAGGTAGAGCAGCAGCTGGCGGGTGCTCCGGTCGGCCCACTGCAGATCGTCGAGGACGAGCAGCAGCCGCTGGTCGCCGGCGATCGCGCGCAGGTCCCGGGACACCCGCTCGAGCAGGGCGCCGGCGTCGCCGGCCGCGGTGGCCGGCGCGCTGTCGTGCCGGCGCAGCGCCTGCAGCACCGGGTGCAGCGGCGACGCGTCGCCGATGTCCAGGCAGGTGCCGAAGAGCACCGCGAAACCCCCACCGCGCAACGCGTCGGCGGTCTCCCGCAGCAGCCGGCTCTTGCCGACGCCGCTCTCCCCGGTCAGGAAGACCGCGGCTGTCCCACCAGGACCGACGTTGCGCAGGTTGGACTGAAGGTCGGCCAGCGTGCCGGTGCGCCCGACAAGCGGCCCGTCGTCCCCCTGGCTGGCCATGTCCGGCAGCCTAATGCGAAAGGACCTACCACGTTGTCGTCGGTTCGGACTGTTCTGCGTCACAAAAATGACGAGCGTTGATGCTGTCAGAGATACGTCGTTCTGCGGATCCGCGCGCCCGGCCCGGCTGGCACCGTTCTCCCGGTCAACGCAGTGCTCTGGGGGGAGCGTGAGACATGACCACCATCACCATCGACACCATTCAGGAGCGGCGGCAAACCGTGACCGTGCTGTTCGTCGACATCGTCGGCTTCACCGCCCTGGTGGACCGGCTGGACTGCGCGGAGGTCCGGGCCCTGCAGCGGGACTACTTCTCGGCGGTGGCCGGAGTGGTCCGGGAGTGTGGCGGCATCGTCGAGAAGTACGTCGGCGACGCGGTGATGGCGGTTTTCGGCGCCGGCGAGGACGGCTTCGAGCCGGAGGCGGCCGCCTCGGCCGTGCGCGCGGGCCTGTCGGTCCAGGGGGCGTTGAGGGGGCGTCTCCTGGCCGGCAGGCACCGTGTGCGGACCCGGGTCGGGCTGGCCACCGGTGAGGTGATCGTGGATCCGCTGATGACCTTCGACGGCGGTTACGGGATGATCAGCGGCAGCGTGGTGGCCACCGCGGCGCGGCTGCAGGCCTACGCCCCGCACGACACGGTGGTGGTCTGCTCGGCGACCCGGGAGGTCACCGACGAGCTCATCGCCTATCAGGAGATGCCTCCGGTCTCGGTGCCGGGCAAGTCGTACCCGTTGGATCTGTGGCGTGCGCTACACCCCCAGTCTTCCCGCCTCGTTGGGGTTCGCTAGCCATTTTTTGTAACCTTTTTCCCGAATTTTCGGCCTGACAGGTCATGACCTGGCTCGCCTGGGGCAGAAGTGTCGGAGGGGCCGGGTAGGCTCGCGCCGTTCTGACCACCGATGGGCGACCGGGAGAGCCAGCCTGTGACCGCACAGCCAGAGACCTTGTACGGGGCTGACGACCTCACGCACCTGGAAGGGCTGGACGCTGTCCGGAAACGCCCAGGCATGTACATCGGGTCGACCGACAGCCGGGGCATCAACCACCTCGCCAACGAGATCATCGACAACTGCACCGACGAGGGGGTCGGCGGCCACGCCACCCGCATCGCGGTGACCCTGCACAGCGACGGCTCGGTGCAGGTCGACGACGACGGCCGGGGCATCCCGACCGACGTGCACGCCAAGTCCGGCCTCAGCGGCGTCGAGCTGGTGCTCACCCGGCTGCACGCCGGCGGCAAGTTCGGCGGCTCGGGCTACAAGGCCTCCGGCGGTCTGCACGGCGTCGGCGCCTCCGCGGTGAACGCGCTCTCGCTGCGCTACGACGTCACCGTCAAGCGCGACGGCAAGGTGCACGAGATCTCCTTCCAGCGCGGCGTGCCCGGCGTGTTCGACGGCCCCGGGCCGACCGCGCCGTTCACCCCGCAGGCCGGCCTGCGCATCGCCCGCCGGATGAAGCGCGGCGAGCCCAGCGGCACCTCCACGCGGTACTGGTACGACGCCCGCTACTTCGAGACCGGCGCCCGGCTGGACGTCGACGCGGTCCGGACCAAGCTGCGCAACACCGGGTTCCTCGTCGCCGGCGTGCAGTTCACGCTCTTCGACGCGACCGCGGAGGAGCCGGCCACCGAGACGTTCCACTTCCCGAACGGGCTCACCGACATGGTGGAGTTCCTGACCCCGGCCGCGGAGAAGCCGGTCTCCGGGATCCTGCTGATCAACGGCGAGGGGACGTACAAGGAGAACGCCGCCGACGCGAACGGCGTGATGCAGTCCAACGTGGTCCGCGAGGCCCAGGTGGAGATCGCCTTCCGCTGGGGCACCGGCTACGAGCGCACCGTGGAGTGCTTCACCAACACCATTCGCAACGTGCACGGCGGCACCCACCGCAAGGGCTTCGAGCGGGCCCTGGTGCGGTCCCTCACCGAGGCCATCCGCAACGCCCGTGGCCTGCTCAAGCCGAAGGAGGAGCCGCCCGTCCTGGACGACCTCCTGGAGGGCATGACCGCGGTCATCCACGTGCGGGTGCCGGAGCCGCAGTTCACCTCGCAGACCAAGGACGAGCTCTCCACGGCCGGCGTCACCCGGGTCATGCAGGCCCTGGTCGAGGCGTACGTGAAGGGCTGGATCGACGATCGGCGGACCAAGACCGAGGCCCGCACCGTCCTGCAGAAGGTGGTGGACGCGGCCCGCGTCCGGCTGACCCAGAAGCAGCAGAAGGACGCGGCCCGCCGCAAGACCGCCCTCGAGGGCGCCTCGATGCCGCCCAAGCTGGTCGACTGCCGCACCACCGGCATCGCCCGCAGCGAGATCTACATCGTCGAGGGGGACAGCGCGCTCGGCACCGCCCGGATGGCCCGCTCCTCGGAATACCAGGCGCTGCTGCCGATCCGCGGCAAGATCCTGAACGTGCAGAAGGCCAGCATGCAGCAGGTCCTGGACAACGCCGAGTGCTCGGCGATCGTCCAGGTGCTCGGGGCCGGCTCCGGCCGCACCTTCGACATCGGCTCGATGCGGTACGGCCGGGTCATGCTGATGGCCGACGCGGACGTCGACGGCTCGCACATCCGGACCCTGCTGATCACCCTGTTCGCCAAGTACATGCGCCCGGTGATCGAGGACGGCCGGCTGTTCGCCGCGATGCCGCCGCTGCACAAGATGACCACCAAGGGCCGCAACCCGGAGACCTTCTTCACCTACACCCAGCAGGAGATGGAGGCGACCCTCGGCAAGCTGCAGCGGGCCGGCAAGTCGCTGGCCCCGGTGAGCCGGTTCAAGGGTCTCGGCGAGATGGACGCCGACGAGCTGTGGGACACCACGATGAACCCCGCCACCCGGACCGTCCGGCGGATCACACTGGACGACGCCGAGCGCGCCGAGGCGACGCTCGAGCTGCTGATGGGCGAGCGGGTCGAACCCCGGAAGAACTGGTTGATCGAGGCCGCCGGCCGGATCGACCAAGAGACGATCGACGCCTGAGGGGTTGTTGAGAAGTGGCACGCCGCAAGACCGAGAACCGCGTCGACCTGTCCGCATTCGACCAGGCCGGCGCCCGGGTCATCGACAATCCGCTCACCACCGAGGTGGAGGACTCCTACCTGGAGTACGCCTACTCGGTCATCCACTCCCGGGCGCTGCCGGACGCGCGTGACGGGCTCAAGCCCGTCCACCGGCGCATCCTCTGGTCGATGTCCGAGCAGGGCCACCGCCCGGACCGGGCCTACGTGAAGTCGGCCCGCGTGGTCGGCGACGTGATGGGTAAATATCACCCGCACGGCGACGTGGCGATCTACGACGCCCTGGTCCGGCTCGCCCAGGACTTCTCGCTGAACACGCCGCTGATCGACGGGCACGGCAACTTCGGCTCGCCGGACGACGGCCCGGCCGCCTCGCGGTACACCGAGGCCCGGATGTCGCGCGAGGCGATGCTGCTGGTCGGCGAGCTCGGCGAGGGCACGGTCGACTTCAAGCCCACCTACGACGGCTCCGACCTCGAGCCCAAGGTGCTGCCCGCCGCGTTCCCGAACCTGCTGGTCAACGGCACGTCCGGGATCGCGGTCGGGATGGCCACCAACATGATCCCGCACAACCTGGGCGAGGTGGTCGCGGCCGCCCAGCACCTGATCACCCACCCGGAGGCCGACCTCGACGAGCTGATGCGCTTCGTGCCCGGGCCCGACCTGCCCACCGGCGGTCAGCTGCTCGGCCTCGACGAGGTGCGCCGGGCGTACGAGACCGGTCGTGGCGTCGTCCGCATCCGGGCCCGCGCGCAGACCGGCCTGCTCGAGGGTGGCCGCGGGCGGCAGGCGATCACGGTGACCGAACTGCCGTACGGAATCGGCACCGAGAAGATCATCGAGGCGATCACCGACGAGGTGAAGGGCAAGCTGCTCACCTCCGGCCCGCGCCGGGGGCAGCGGCAGGCCCCCCGGCTGCAGGGCATCGCCGACGTGAAGGACCTCACCGACCGGGAACACGGCACCCGGCTGGTCATCGAGTGCAAGGTCGGCGTCAACCCGCAGGCGCTGCTCGCCGACCTGTACCGGCTGACCCCGCTGGAGAGCTCGTTCGGCATCAACAACCTGGTGCTCGTCGAGGGGCAGCCGCAGACCCTCGGGCTCAAGGCGCTGCTCGAGGTCTTCGTCCAGCATCGGTACGAGGTGGTCACCCGCCGTACCGAATTCCGGCGCACCAAGCGTCAGGACCGCCTGCACCTGGTCGACGGCCTGCTCATCGCCCTGATCGACATCGACCGGGTGGTCGCGATCATCCGGGCCAGCGACGACGCGGCGGCGGCCAAGGCGTCCCTGATGAGCGAGTTCGGGCTCAGTGACATCCAGGCGACGTACATCCTGGACACGCCGCTGCGCCGGCTGACCCGCTTCGACCGGATCGAGCTGGAGACCGAGCAGGAGAAACTGCGCGGTGAGATCGCCGAGCTGAGCCGGATCCTCGACAACGAGGACGTGCTCAAGCAGGTCGTCTCCGACGAGCTGGCCGAGGTGACCAGTGAGTTCGCCCGCCCCCGGCAGACCACGCTGATCGACGGTGACCTCAAGGAGGTGCTCGCCGCGTCCGCGCCGGCCGGGCCGCTCGAGGTCGCCGACGACCCCTGTCAGGTGATCCTCTCCGCCACCGGGCTGATCGCCCGGACCGCCGCGGAGAGCGAGGAGTCCGCCGAGGGCGGCCGCAAACGCAGCGGCCGGGTCAAGCACGACGCGGTCCGCGCGATCATCCACTCCACCGCCCGCGGCCGGATCCTGTTGGTCACCAACCGGGGCCGCGCGTTCAAGACCGACGTGCTGCCGCTGCCGGTGCTGCCCGAGCAGTCCGGCACGGTGTCGCTGCGCGGCGGCATGTCCGCCTCCGAGCTGGTGCCGCTGGAGAAGGGCGAGAAGGTCGTCGGCCTGGCGCCGCTGACCGGCGGCGACTCGCCCGGGCTCGCGCTGGGCACGAAGTACGGCGTGGTCAAGGTGTGCGCCCCGGAATGGCCGGTCCGGTCCGACGAGTTCGAGGTGATCACCCTCAAGGAGGGTGACGAGGTCCTCCAGGCCACCTGGCTGCGGGACGGCGCCGAGTCGCTGGTCTTCGTCACGTCCGACGCGAGCCTGCTGCGCTTCCCGGCCAAGCTGGTGCGGCCGCAGGGGCTCAAGGGCGGCGGCATGGCCGGCATCAACCTGACCGTGGACTCGTCGGTCATCTCGTTCAACGTGGTCGACACGGCGGACGCGTCGCACGGCGAGCCGATGGTCGTCACGTCGACCGGCACCCAGGTGAAGGTGTCGCCGTTCGCGTCGTACCCGGCGAAGGGCCGGGCCACCGGCGGGGTCCGGGTCCAGCGCTTCCTGAAGGGCGAGACCGAGCTGGTCGTCGCCTGGGTCGGCCCGCGCCCGGCCGGCGCCACCAGCACCGGCGACCCGGTCGAGCTTCCCGAGCTGGACGCCCGGCGGGACGGCTCCGGGGCGGCGGTCATCATGGGGCCGCAGCTGATCGGCCACCACATCGAACGCGACTGACGCACTCGCTTCACCACCGCCCGCCGGGTCCTCCCGGCGGGCGGTTCGCGTTGCACCGCCGTTCACGGCGGGACCGAGGCCGAGCGCGAGCCCGCGTGCCCGCCGCAGCCCGCGTGCGTGTGTGCCGCCGCAGCCCGCGAGTGTGCGTGCCGCCGCAGCCTGCGAGTGTGCGTGCCGCCGCAGCCCGCGAGTGTGCGTGGCGCCGCAGCCTGCGAGTGTGCGTGGCGCCGCAGCCCGCGAGCGGGCGTGGGGTCCGGCCGGCGGCGCGGGTCGCGCTCTCGGCTGGTCCTGAGGGTTGTCCCGCCGGGCTGAAGCAGCCCTCAGCGCCAGCCGAGAGCGGGACGGACGGAACCCTGGCCGGCCGGATCCGGCCAGCCAGGGTCTGGGGAGAGCGCGGGGCCGGCGGCGGGGGTGGGGGAAAGAGCGGCGGGAGTGGGGGAGGTCACCATGTCGGGCGGATTCGGCCGGGGATGGTCAGGCGGGTGAGGGCGGCGCGGACCGTTGACAGCTGGGCCGGGCCGAGGGCGTCGGCCCACGGCTGCAGGACGGCGGTGGCGGCCTCGTCGGCGGCGCGGGTGCAGGCCCAGCCCCGGTCGGTGAGGGTGAGCAGGCGGGCCCGCGCGTCGGCCGGGTGTGGGCGGCGCTCGACGTAGCCCTTGCGGACCAGCTCGTCGGCCATCTGGCTGGCGGCCTGCTTGGTGACGCCCAGGTGGTCGGCCAGGTCGACGATGGTGGCGCCGTCCGGGGCGAGGCGGACGAAGGCGAAGCCGTGGGCCGGGCGCAGGTCGGTGAAGCCGCGGGCCCGGACGCCCTCGTGGATGCCGTCGACCAGGGCGGATGCGGCGCCGAGCAGCAGCACCGGCAGGTCTAGAAGATCACGTCGCACGGAATGAGTTTGACATGACGGTCAAGCTGGTTGACTATTTGGTCAAGCAGCTTGACTAAAACTGAGGGGGAACGATGGGGATTCGTCGTCGGGACGATGCGGTGGTGCATCGTCTGCACGGTTCGGCCTTTCACTCGTACGTTGCGCCGTCCATCGGGAGTGCGGAGCTCTGCGCCTGGCGGCTGGAGATCGCCGGTGGGACCGGGGGCGTCCGGCACCGGGTCAGCCGGGAGGAAGTGTTCCTGGTGCTCAGCGGGCAGGTCCGGGTTCATCTCGACGGCGTGGCCGAGGACTTGGGGCCGGGGGACGTGCTGCGGGTGCCGGTCGGTGCGGAGTTCGGGATCGACAACGAGAGCGCCGAGCCGGCCGCGGCGTGGGTGACCACCAGCGTGGGCTTGGAGGCGGCCATGCCCGACGGCACGAAGATCAGCCCGCCCTGGGTGCGCTGAGAAAACAGCCCTGGAAAAGAGCGCCGGGCGCGCTGCCGATCAAGCAACGCGCCCGGCACCACAAAAAGCAGAGCCCCAAAGCGAGAACGCGTCAGCGGGCGGTTCGCAACGCCCACAGGGCGTCCATCTCGGACGGCGACAGCGGCCCCGCCGCCTCCGCCGCCAGGCACTCGTCCAACTCGGCACGGTTCTTCACGCCGAGGACGACGGTCGACACGCCCGGCGCCGACAGCGCGAACCGATGCGCCAGCGTGGCCGGCGACGTGCCCCACTCCGCGGCCAGCTTCCGGAACGATCCGGCCCGCGCGAAGTCGTGGGCGACCGGGTCGGTGGCCTCGGTCGTACGGTCAATGCCCGAGGTCAGTGCCCCGGCCGCGACCGCGCGGATGCCCATGACCTGGACCCCGTTCTCGTTCGCGGAGCGGACGATGTCGTCGCTCCTCGGCCGGACGCCGTCGAAGTACCACCAGCCGTTGAGGTCGAGCGCGTTCACGATCACCTGCGCCGCGTCCGGCCGGGGCGCGTCGCCGAGCGCGTCGATCACCCGGTCCGGATGGCCGACCGCGGTGATGCCCCAGGCCCGGATCAGGCCCTCGTCGCGTAGCCGCTCGAACTCGGCGGCGGCCTCGTGATATTCGTCCCACCCGATGGTCTCGGGCACCGCGGCCGCCGCGCGGATCTGGGTGTGCAGCAGGAAGAGGTCGAGGTGGTCGCGGCCGATCCGGGCCAGGCTGGCGGTGAGGCCGCTCCGGATGCGGGCCGCGAAGTCCCGGGACGTGTCGTCCGGCAGCCCGACCTTGGACGTGATCAGGACGTCCGTCGCGGAGCCGCGCAGGGCCTCGCCGGCCACCCGTTCCGCCTCGAAGTCGGTGCCGTAGGCCGGCGCCAGGTCCAGCATCGTGATGCCGGCGTCGAGGGCGGCGTGCACGGTGGCCACCGCCTCGCGCCGATCGGTCGTGCCCCAGACGCCGCCGATGCCGCCGCCGCCCAGGGTGAGTGCGCTGATCTGCCCGAGTCTCCCGAAGTTCCGCAGTTCCATGACCAGGACGCTAGGACCTGGAGCGCGCTCCAGCTCAAGCCCGAAACGAAAGCCCAGCCCGAAAAGCGAAGCACGCCCCCGAAAAGCGAAAACGGAAGCCGAAAGCCGGGCCCCGACACCCCCCACAACTTCAGGGGCGACGAAGACCCGGCCCAGACCCGAAAGCCCACACGCGAACCACCACCATCACTTCGACGGCGGCGGAACCTCGCACTTGATCTTCGGGTTGACGCCGAGCCAGTTCAGCGGCCCGGCCAACGTAGTGACGATCACGGTGCCGGCTTCCGCGCAGCTCGCGTCGCCGGTGTCCTTGAAATAGCCGCGCTGGTACGCCGCGACGAGCCCGAGCAGCAACCAGATGACGATGATGACCGAACCAATGCGCATCGAGAGCCTCCATAGCCGGGGGGAACCGGGGATGCGCCGCAGGTACCCGGATCGGTCCGATCTCTAAACTGCGACCTGGGCATGGCGATGAGAGCGACGTGCCGCCAACATCGCTGGGAAGCCTGCTCGCCGAGGTCGAGCAGCTCGTCGTGGACTGCTACACGTCCCACGACGGCCTGGCCGAGCGGACCGCGGCGCTGATCATGGCGGCCGAGGCGGCGGGGGATCGGCGCAGCGCCGACCTGGCCCGGCTGATCGCCGCCGAGCTGGACAACCGGAACGGCCGGGTGCCGGAGGCGGTCGAGACGGCCCGGACGATGCTCGGCACGAGCGACGACCGGCTGGTGCGGGCGAAGGCGCACGCGATCATCGCCGGTGGGGTGTGGCGGATCGGGGACAGCGCCACCGCGGTGCGGCACTCGCTGCGTTCGGTGCGGATGCTCCAGCCGGAGGACCCGATCACGATCCGCGCCGACCACGCGATCATCCTGGCCGTGCTGATCAACGATCAGGGCCTGGACGACTTCGAGACGGCCGAGTTCGCCGCCGCCCAGCGCGACGCCGAGGCATCCGGGCAGCCGGCGCTGGAGATCGCGAATCTGAACAACTGGGCCTGGTACTCCTACCAGGGTGGCGACCTGGAGACGGCCGCGGCGATGGTCGAGCGGATGCGGGCGCGGGCGGAGACGACCGGGCAGCAGCTGAACTCGTCGTGCGCGGACACGGTCGCCCGGGTCCTGCTGGAGACCGGCCGCCCGGAGGAGGCCGGCGAGGTGATCCAGGAGGCGATCACCAACGCGCCGGCCACCGACTCTGACGCGGTGCCGGCCGCGCTGCTCACCCTGGCCGAGATCGAGCGCCGGCAGGGCGACCACGCCGGCGCGGTGCGGACCCTGCTGCGCTGCCGCGAGCTGGCGGCCGAGCACAACCGGCAGGACGCCGACGCGGAGGCGTTGCGCGCGCTGGCCGGCTGCTACGCCGACATCGGGGACTTCGAGTCGGCCTACCGGACCATGTGCGAGTTCCACGAGCGGTGGGAGGTGATGCGCACCCAGCAGAGCGCGGTGGCGGCCCGGTTCGCGCACGCGCAGTTCGCGCTCGAGCAGGCCTGGGACGTGGCCGAGCGGGATCCGCTGACCGGTCTCGGCAACCGCCGCCGCTGCGAGGTCGAGCTGACCGCCGCGCTCGCGACCGGCGGTCCGGTCTCCGTGGCGCTGCTCGACCTGGACCACTTCAAGCAGGTCAACGACACGTTCTCGCACACCACCGGGGACGAGGTGCTGCGCCGGGTGGCGGGTCTGCTCGCCGCGGCGCCGGGCTTCGCCGGGCGGCACGGCGGCGAGGAGTTCCTGATGGTGTTCCAGGCCGGCGCGGCGGAGGCGGCCGAGCACTGCGCGGCGCTGCGGGCCGCGGTCGAGGGGCACGCGTGGGGCGAGGTCGCGGCCGGTCTCGCGGTCACCACCAGCATCGGGGTGACCGAGATCCGGCCGGGGGAGGACCGCAAGGACGCGCTGCTGCGCGCCGACGACCTGCTCTACGCCGCGAAGCGGGCCGGTCGGAACCAGGTCAAGACCCTTTAGAACCACAATTTGGTACGCCGTGAGCACACGCCCGCCGGCTCGGGCCGGGCTCGGGCGGGCGTGGGCTGACCGCGTACGGCTAAATCGGTTTTCGGGCTTGCAGGGTGTAGGTGTGCGGCAGGCGCTCGGGCCGGTCGGTGAGCTGCCACTCGCCGTCGGGGCGCTTGGTCATCCGGCCGGGGAGCGCGTTCCACGGCACGCTCTGGTGCTCGACCAGCCCGGTGAGGGTGAGGCCGGAGTCGAGGACCGCGGTGACGATCTCGCTGAGCGCGTGGTTCCACTCGTGCGTGACGGTGTGCTGGAACTGGTGGTCGGTGTCCACATAGGTGCCGGGCTCGTCGTAGATCTGCGGTGCGGCCTGCTCGAAGTACGGCTCGTGGAGCGCGATGATCCCGTCGGTCCGCTCGTACTCACACGCCCAGAGCACCGGATGCCCCTCCCGGAGGAACAGCCGCCCGCCGGGCGCGAGCAGCGACGCGACCGTTTCCGCCCAGCGCTTGATGCTCGGCAGCCAGCCCAGCGCGCCGATCCCGGTGTAGACCAGGTCGAACTCGCCGTCGAGCACGTCCCGCGCGGCGTAGACGTCGCTCTGCACGAACGGGATGTCCGCGCCGGCCCGCTCGGACAGGGCGCGGGCCTGCTTGAGGGACTCGCCGGAGAAGTCCAGACCGGTCAGCTCGGCGCCGAGCCGGGACAGCGAGACCGTGTCGGTGCCGATGTGGCACTGCAGGTGCACGGCCCGCTGCCCGGCGATGTCGCCGAGCCTCGGTAGGTCGAATCTGACCACGTCGCTGAGGTGCGACGGGTCGTTCGCGAAGCGGTCGAAGCCGTAGTCGGCCGACGCGGCGTGCGCCGGGGCACGCTCGTCCCAGTTGGCGCGGTTGACGGTCAGATAGTCGGTCACATGCCGGAGCGTATGCGGTCCCGGAACCACAGCGCACTCTGTTTCGGCGTCCGCCGCTGGGTCTCGTAATCGACCGCCACCAGCCCGAACCGCCGCTGATAACCCTCGGCCCACTCGAAGTTGTCCATCAGGGACCAGGCGAAATATCCGCGTACGTCGGCGCCCTGCGCCCGGGCCGCAAGGGTGGCCTCGACGTGGTCGCGCAGGTACGCCGTCCGTTCCTGATCAGCCACGAAGCCGGTCTCGTCGGCGACGTCGTCGTAGACCGCGCCGTTCTCGGTCACCGCGAGCGGCACGCCGTAGTCGTGGTGCAGGCGCAGCAGCAGCGTGGTGAACCGGTCCGGGGTGATCGCCCAGCCCATCGCGGTCTGCGGCACGTCGGGCCGGATCTCCCGGACGATCGGCAGCCCGTTCGCGTCGTGGGTGTTGCCCTGCTCGTCGCGGCCGGCGAAGTCCTGTCCGAAGTAGAAGTTGACGCCGAGGACGTCCGGGCGCTGGTTGATGATCGCCAGGTCGCCGTCCTGGATCGGCAGCGTGTGGCCCTGGGCGGCCAGGTCTTCCAGGACGTCTGCCGGGTAGTGGCCGTGCACCAGCGGGTCGAGGAAGATCCGGGTCACGTTGCCGTCCGCGCGCCGGGCGGCGGCGATGTCCAGCGGGTCGTCGGTGTGGGGTGTCGCCGTGCCGATGTTCAGCGCGATCCCGACCGAGTTATCCGGCTTTTTCACGACAGAGGCGGCAAGCCCGTGCGCGAGCAGCAGGTGGTGCGTGGCCTTCAGCGCGTCGTCATACGAGCGGCGCCCGGGCGCGTGCACCCCGTGCTGATAGCCCAGGTAGGCGGCACACCAAGGCTCGTTCAGCGTCTGCCAGTTCTTGACGCGATCCCGCAGTCGATCGGCCACTATGCCGGAGAAATCGGCAAATCGGTAGGCGGTGTCCCGGACCGGCCAGCCCCCGGCGTCCTCCAGCTCCTGCGGCAGATCCCAGTGGTACAGCGTCAACCACGGCGTGATCCCGTTGCCGAGCAACTCGTCCACGAGCCGGTCGTAGAAGTCCAGACCACGCTCGTTGCCCGGCCCCCGCCCGTTCGGCTGGACCCGCGTCCAGGAGACCGAGAACCGGTACGCGTCCACGCCCAGACTCTTGATCAGCCGCACGTCGTCCGGCATCCGGTGGTAGTGGTCGCAGGCCACGTCGCCGTGCTCGCCGACGACGGTGTGCGCGAAGGTGTCCCAGATGGACGGCGTGCGGCCGTCCTCGGCGGCGGCGCCCTCGATCTGGTAGGCGGAGGTGGCGACGCCCCAGGTGAATGTCACGAAATATCCCCCATGCTGAAAGAAAAATGGCGGCCGGCCCCGACGGCAGGGGGCCGGCCGCCTGTCCTAGCCGACCGGCTGCTCGGTCGGGTGCAGCCAGCACGCCACGGATCGGGTCGACCCGTCCGGCGTGCCCGGCCGGCCCAGCACCGGGATGTGCCCGGAGCAGGGCTCGAACGCCTTCGGGCAGCGCGGGTGGAACGAGCACCCGGTCGGCATCCCCTTCAGGTCCGGCGGGGAGCCGGGGATGCCGGTCAGCTCACGGCGCGGCCCGCGCAGGGCCGGGAAGGACCCGAGCAGACCCTTCGAGTACGGGTGCAGCGAGTCCTTGTAGATCGCCGCGGCCGGCGCCTCCTCGACGATCCGGCCGCCGTACATGATCGCGATCTTGTTGGAGAACTCGACCAGCAGCGACAGGTCGTGCGTGATGAAGATGACCGAGAAGCCCAGCCGCTCGCGCAGCTCGATCAGCTGGCCGAGGATCTGCCGCTGCATGACCACGTCGAGCGCGGTGGTCGGCTCGTCCATGATCACGACCTGCGGCTGCAGGATCAGCGCCATGCCGATCATCACGCGCTGGCGCATGCCGCCGGAGAGCTGGTGCGGGTACGCCTCCATCCGGTCGGCGGCGATCCCGACCAGCTTGAGCATCTCCCGCGCCCGGGCGTTGCGGGCCGCCTCGGACAGCTCCGGCTGGTGGGCCCGGAGCACGTCGGTCAGCTGGGTGGAGATCTTGTGCACCGGGTTCAGCGAGTTCATCGCGCCCTGGAACACGATCGCGGTCTCGGCCCAGCGGAAGCCGCGCAGCTCGTGGTCGGAGAGGCCGAGGACGTCGTACGCCTCGCCCTTCTCCGGGTGGTAGATCACCTGGCCGCCGGTGATCACGCCGGGCGGGGCGAGCAGCCGGGTCATGCCGTAGGCCAGGGTCGACTTGCCGGAGCCGCTCTCGCCGGCCAGGCCGAGCACCTCGCCGCGGTGCAGGGTCAGGTTGACGTCGCGGACCGCGCGGACCGCCTGGTCGCCCAGGCCGTACTCGACGTTCAGGTTCTTGATCTCCAGAACGGGCTCGCTCACTGGGACACCTCCTTCTTGATGACAGGGGTCGCCCCGTTGAGGTTGACCATCGGCTTCGCGTGCGTGTGCGGGTCGGCGGAGTTGCTGAGCACCGGCGTGAAACCGATGCGCATCCGGACCGTACGTCCGTCAACGGTTTTGATCTTGGTTTTGCCGACACTGCGCAACCGCGGGCTGACGAACTCGTCGATGCCGAAGTTGATCAGCGAGAGCGAGGTGCCGAGGATCGCGATCGCCAGGCCGGCCGGGATGAACCACCACCAGGCCTCCTGGGCGAGCGCCTGCTGGCCCTGCGCCCAGAACAGGATGGTGCCCCAGTTCCAGGTGTTGGCCGAGGCGACGCCGATGAACGCCAGGGTGATCTCGGAGAGCACCGCGAAGATGACCGTGCCGACGAAGCCGGAGGCGATCACCGCGGTCAGGTTCGGCATCAGCTCGAAGACGACCACCCGCCAGGTCTTCTCGCCGGTGGCCCGGGCCGCGTCGACGAAGTCGCGCCGGCGCAGCGAGAGCGTCTGCGCGCGCAGCACCCGGGCGTTCCAGGACCACGAGGTGAAGCCGATCACCAGGGCGACCAGCCAGTCCTCGGCGTTCTGCAGGGTGGACGTGATGATGATGATCAGCGGCAGCGCCGGGATGACCAGGAAGACGTTGGAGAGCGCGGACAGGCCCTCGTCGGTCTTGCCGCCCAGGTAGCCGGCGGTCACCCCGATCAGCACGGACAGCACGGTCGCGATGGTGCCGGCCAGGAAGCCGACGAACATCACCGCGCGGGTGCCCTCCAGCAGCTGGCTGAACACGTCCTGGCCGAGGTGGGTGGTGCCGAGCCAGTGCGCGCCGGACGGCGGCTGGATCAGGTCGTTGCTCCGCGCGTCCGGGTCGTACGGGGCGACCCACGGCCCGATGATCGCGAACAGCACGTAGATGCCGAGCACGACCAGGCCGGTCGCCGCCTTCTTGTTGCTGACGAAGCGGAACCGCTGGCGCTTGGGCTTCCGGCCGGTCTCCGGCTGCGCCATCGAGCCCTGGCCCGGAATGACCTGCTCGATGCTGGAGGTAGGGATCGTCACTACTCAGCCCTCCTTGCGGGTGCGCGGGTCGAGGAGCAGGTACGCCACGTCCGCGATCAGGTTCGCGACCAGCACCGAGATCGTGATGATCAGGAAGATGCCCTGCATGAGCGGGTAGTCCTGGGCGCCCAGCGCCTGGAAGAGCTGGAAGCCGATGCCGGGGTAGGAGAAGACGATCTCCACCAGCAGCGTGCCGCCGACGATGAAGCCGAGCGACAGCGCGAAGCCGGAGACGTTCGGCAGCAACGCGTTGCGGGCCGCGTAGCTGAGCGCGACCCGGCGGTCGGAGAGCCCCTTGGCGTGCGCGACGGTGATGTAGTCCTCGCTGGCCACCGTCACCATCATGTTCCGCATGCTGAGGATCCAGCCGCTGACCGAGGAGACCAGGATGGTCAGCGCCGGGAGCATGCTGTGCTTGATCGCGCTCGGGATGAAGTACTGGTCGAACGCCGGCACCAGGCCGTTGTCGAACCCGCCGGACGACGGGAAGAAGCTGTCCGGCCCGGTGAACAGGTAGATCGCGATGATGCCGAGCCAGAAGTACGGCACCGAGGAGAGGAACGTGGTCACCGGCAGCAGGCCGTCCGCCCACGAGCCGCGCCGCCAGCCGGCCAGCACGCCCAGGCCGGTGCCGAGGAAGAAGCTGATCACCGTGGTGATGCCGACCAGCAGCAGCGTCCAGGGCAGGCTGCTGGAGATGATCTCCGAGACCGGGGTCGGGAAGAACGTGAACGACAGGCCCAGGTCGCCGTGGAACAGCTGGCCCCAGTAGTCCAGGTACTCCTGCCAGAGGCTCTTGTCCTTGTCCAGTCCGAACAGGACGTAGAGCGAGTCGATCGCCTGGCTGCTGAGCTGGCCCTGGTACTTGGTGATCAGCGACTGCACCGGGTCACCGGGGACCAGCCGCGGGATGAAGAAGTTCAGCGTGATCGCGGCCCACGCGGTGAACAGGTAGAACGCGATGCGCTGCAGCAGATACTTCACTTGGCCACCTCTTCGGTGTCGTACAGCCAGCAGGCCGCCCAGTGTCCGGGCGCGTCGCCGATCTCCAGCGGCACCGGAAGGTCGGTCTTGCAGCGGTCCATCGCGACCGGGCAGCGCGGGTGGAACCGGCAGCCGGACGGCGGGGTGATCAGGCTCGGCGGCTCGCCGTTGCCGGCGTCCTTGCCTTCGGCTTCGGACGTGCCGGCGAGACGGTCCGGGTCCGGCGCGGATTCGATGAGCAATTTGGTGTACGGGTGAGCCGGCGACTGCGTCACGGTCTCGCTGTCACCGCCCTCGACCATCCGGCCGGCGTACATCACCATCGTCTCGTCGGCGAAGTAGCGGGCCGACGCGATGTCGTGGGTGATGTACAGGATCGCCAGGTTGAGCCGGTCCCGCAGGTCGCGCAGCAGGTTCAGCACGCCCAGCCGGATCGAGACGTCCAGCATGGACACCGGCTCGTCGGCGAGCAGTGCCTCGGGCTCGGCGCCGAGCGCCCGGGCGATCGCCACGCGCTGCCGCTGGCCGCCGGAGAGCTCGTGCGGGAACTTGTCCAGGTAACGCTCCGGCGGGGTCAGCTGCACCCGCTCGAGCAGGCCGTTCAGGGCCTCGTCGAGGTCCGCGGCGCTCGACCCGGCGTTGTCGTGGATCTTCAACGACCGGGTCAGGTGGTACCGGATCGTGTGCGTCGGGTTCAGCGACGCGAACGGGTCCTGGAAGATCATCTGGACCTGGGAGCAGTACCGGCGGAACGCCGCGCCCCCTCGGACCTTGGTCGTCTCGCCGTGCAGCTGGATGTCCCCGCCGGTGCGGGGGTAGAGCTGGGCGAGCAGCCGGGCGATGGTGGACTTGCCCGAGCCGGACTCGCCGACCAGGGCGACCACTTTGCCGCGCCGTAGCGTGAGATTCACGTCGTCGACGGCGTGCACCGCGTCCTTGCGGTTCGAGAACAGGTCGCGCAGCTTCCGGCGGACGGGGAAGTGCTTGGTCAGGCCGATCGCCTCAAGCACCACCTCGCCGGCCGGCGCTTTCGCGTCGGGAATCGACGTCATGCCGGGTTCCTTACAAAGCGGGCGAGCAGGGGGGTGCGGGCGCCCCGGCGAACCGGGACGCCCGCGGTCAGGCGATCAGGAGTTGGCGGGCTTGAGGTGCATGATCACGTCGAGCGCGCCGGACTGGGTGGGCTGCATCGGGGCGTACTGGTCGGTCTCCGAGGGCCAGCCGATCCAGTTCTTGGTGCTGTACGCGCCACCGACGTTGTCCGAGCCGACCGGCAGCATCGGAGCCTGCTCCACGAAGATCTTCTGGATCGTGGCCAGTGCGGTGGTGCGGTCCGCGTCGCTGGTGGCGTTCGCGTAGGCCTTGAGCGCGGCGGTCGCCTCCGGGCTCTTGAAGCGGCCGAAGTTGCCCTGCTGAGCGGCGGTGCCGATCGGCTTGAGCAGGTCGCCGTCCATCACCGTCTGGTAGATGTCGAACGGCGTCGAGCCACCGTTGGTCCAGCGCATGACGGCGCCGAAGTCGCCCTTCTGGACGTTGGCGTCCCAGACGTTCTGGTTCGGCTTCTCGACCGTGGCGGCGATGCCGATCTCGGCCAGGTTGCTCTTGATGATCTCGAGCGTGGTCTGGTAGTCCGACCACGGCGCGGGGTCGCTGAGCTTGATCGTGACCGGCTTGCCGGCCTTGTCCTTCAGCGTGGTGCCGTCCAGCTTGTAGCCGGCGCCGGTGAGCAGCGTCTTGGCGCCCTCGACGTCGACCGCCAGCGTCTGTCCCTTGTAGGCGTCGGTGATGAACGCGTCACCAGCGCCCTCCGGCAGACCCGTGACGCTCTTCAGCTCCGGGTGGAAGTAGCCGGCCTCGGCCTGGTTGAAGATGTCGGCCCGGTTGATGACCTTGTTCATCGCCTGACGCAGGATCGGGTCGTCGAACGGCGCCTTGGTGGTGTTGATGTAGAGGCCGTGGATGCCCAGCACGCCCGGCGCCCAGACCTTGAAGTGCTGCGGGTCCTTGGCGACGAAGGTCTGCTGGTAGTTCGGGATGAACACGAAGCTCCACTCGGCCTGGCCGGTGGCCAGCGCGGTGGTCTGCGCGTTGTTGTCGGTGTACGACGTGTACCGAAGTTCCTTGATGGCCGGCTTGTCCTGCCAGTAACCGCTCTCTCGGCGCTCAAGCACGATGCCCTGCTGGCTGAACGTCTTGAGGGTGTACGGGCCCGAGCCGATCGGCTCCTTGATCGGGTCCTTCGCCGGGTCCGCGATCTTCTCCCAGATGTGCTTCGGGACGATCGGGATCTGCGAGATGATCTTGTGCCACGTGGTGAACTGCGACGACTTGAAGGTGATGTTCACCTTGCTGCCGGTCACGGTGACCTGGTCGATCGGGAGCGCGAAGATGTTCAGCGCCTCGTTCGACTTGATCAGGTTGAACGTGTACGCGACGTCGTCCGCGGTCAGCTTCTGGCCGTCCGACCAGGTGGCGTTGTCCCGGATGGTCACGTCGAGGGCCTTGTAGTCGGCGGCCCACTTGATGTCGCTGGCCAGCCACGGCTTGGCTGGGTCGGCCGGCTTGACGTTGTTCCACATGCCGAGGGGCTCGTAGATGGTCCAGCGGTAGCCGAGCGAGGCGCCCGCGGACGTACCGACGAACGGGTTGTTGTTCTCGGTGACCGTGCCGTTCGGCATGCCGATCGACAGGAAGTCGGCGGCGGTACCCTTCGCGGCGTCCTTGTTGGCGTTCGGTGAGTCACCGCACGCCGCCAGGCCGCTCGTGGCGAGCACGCCGGCCACGGCGACCGCGAACAGCTTCCTTCTCTGCATCGGAGAATCTCCTCGGATTAGCGATTTCGGGTGAGAGGGGTGCCCGGAGGGCGTGCGGCATCGCGTGACCGGCAGGTGCCGGCCCCGAGGCGCGCGGGGTCGCACGACCGGCCGGGTGGCCGGTCGAACGGGAAAGTCCTATGTGGCTGTTGCTGCTTAGGGCTGCTGGGTCGAGGACCGCGCGGTGAACGTCGCGGGGATCACCGTGGGCCGGTTCGGGAGCACGGTGCCCTCGAAGTGGGCGAGCAGGGTGCGGGCCGCGGCCTCGCCCATCTCGCGCATCGGCTGATGCACGGTGGACAGGGGCGGCTGGTGGTGAGCGGCCATCGGGATGTCGTCGAACCCGACCACCGCGACGTCCTCCGGCACGCGCCGGCCGGCGTCCTGGATGGCCTGCACGGCGCCGAAGGCGGACAGGTCGTTGTGGCAGAAGACGGCGTCGAAGTCGAGCCCGCCGGCGATCGCCTGCTTGACCCCGTCCGAGCCGCACGCGACGGTGAAGTCGCCGGGCAGCACGTAGGTGTCCGGGATCGGATGGCCGGCCTCGGCGAACGCCGAGGAGAAGCCGTCGGTGCGCTGCACCGTGCAGCCGAACCGGGACGGGCCGGTGATCACGAGCGGCTTGTGGCGCCCGATCTCCAGCAGGTGCCGGGCCGCGTCGGCCGCACCGGCGTGATTGGTCGTGCCGACGGTCGGGATCTGGCCGCCGGGGATCTGGTCACGGTCGTCGATCAGGACCATCGGCAGGCCCCGGCTGTGCAGGGTGGTCAGGTACCCGAGGGTGCCCTCCGGCTCGATCGCCAGCAGGCCGTCGAACGACTTGGCGGCGACCTGCGCGGCGAACTGGCGCATCGAGTCGTCGCCCCGGTTGAAGGTGAACAGCAGCAGGCCGTACTCCTCGGCCTCCAGCACGTCGACCGCGCCCTGCAGCACCTCGCCCATCCAGGGCCAGGTGAGCGAGGGCACCAGCATGCCGATCACCCGCGTGCGGCCGCGGGCCAGGTTCACCGCGCGGGCACTGGGGACGTAGCCGAGTTCGTCGATCACGGCCCGGACCCGGGCGGCGGTCGACTCGTCCAGCTCACCCTTGCCGTTGAGAACCCGGGACACGGTCGTCTTGCTGACCTTCGCCCGGGCCGCCACGTCGGCGATGGTGATCGGCACAGCTCCTCCGAGATTATTGTTTCCGGTTGGTTGCGCCGGAGGTTCGGAACCGGTTTCGGTACCGGTTCCGGCAGTCAACCCCAGTGAGCGCGGTCACGTCAATGGTCGTGAGATCTATTTAGGTTTCATTCCGGTAACCAGGGGAAGCCGGGTTCGTTTACTGACGCAACAAACGGTGCGTTTCGGTCGCCAGGGCCAGATTGGGAAGGATCACCCCGAGCGGCGCATCGATGAACAGCTCCGCGTACGGCTCCCCGCGGGTCACGCCACGGTTCACGATCGCTACCCGGACGCCCTGCTTGACGGCCCGCAGCACGAACCGCCGGCCGGACATCACGGTCAGCGAGGACCCCAGGACCAGCAGCGTGCGAGCCCCGGCGACCAGGTCGAACGCCCGGGTCACCCGGCCGGCCGGCACCGTCTCGCCGAAATAGACCACGTCCGGCTTGAGCAGCCCGCCGCAGGCGAGGCAGTCCACCGGCCGGAACCCGTCCAGCGCGGCGTCGTCCAGCTCGACGTCCCCGTCCGCGTTCACCGCCGAGGCGACCGCGGTGAAGTCCGGGTTCGCCGCGGTCAGCCGGGCCTCCAGCTCCTGCCGGGGGCTGAGCGTGCCGCAGCCCAGGCAGGTGATCCGGGCCAGGTTGCCGTGCAGCTCCACCACGTCGCGCGCGCCGGCCGCCTGGTGCAGCCCGTCCACATTCTGGGTGATCACCCCGTGCAGCAGGCCGAGCTCCTGCCAGCGGGCCACCGCCCGGTGCCCGTCGTTCGGCGCGGCGCGGCCGATCGTGCGCCAGCCGAGGTGGCTGCGCGCCCAGTAGCGCTGCCGGGCCACCGGATCGCCGGTGAACGCCTGATAGGTCATCGGGGTGTTGCGCCGGGCCGAGCCGGACGGGCCCCGATAGTCCGGGATGCCGGAGTCCGTGGAGAGCCCCGCACCGCTGAGCACCACCACGCCGCCCTCGCCCAGCCAGCCGTCCAGCCGGGCCACCTGCTCCACCACGCCGAAGTCCATGACACCCATGGTCCCTCGTCCGGGTGACCGCGGGTGACCTCCGTCCGAGGGCCGTAACCCGGACCACGGGTGCACGTTGACCTGCGCCCCGGTAGGTTGACGGGTGTGACCGCTGAGGCGCGTGAGGTGAACCGTCCGTGGGACGGTCGCCGCCTGCTGCGGTTCCTCACCGGCCTGGCGATGCTGGCCCTGGCGGTGACGCTGAACCTGCCCGCGGCCACCCCGCCGCCCAGCGCCGAGCCGGTCGCCGGCCCGGTCGCGGTCGCCGTGGTCGAGTCCGCACCCGAGGACCAGGCTGCCGCACCCGAGGCCGCACCCGAGCCGCCGCCGGCCGAGGCGCCGGCCGCCCCGCTCGCCCCGGTCCCGGCGGTCCTCGCCGGCACCGTCCCGCCGACCGGCGACTCCCGGGCACCCCCCACCCGCTGACGCCCCGCGCTTTCCTCCGTACGCCGGTTCGTCGTTGCATTTTCGCTGCCCTGGGGGTGTTCCGTGGATTCCGCCTTCCTGAGTTCCATCCCGCAAGCCGTCGCGATCTGGCTGATCATCGTGCTGCTCCTCGCCGTCGCCGCGGCGGTCGTCTCGATCGTCTCGATTCCCCGCATGCTGACCGAACCCACCCCGGTCGCCACCGAGCGGCAGAAGTACGCCGACGAGGTCGCGGTCGCCGCCGGGAACGCGGCCGCCACCACGAAGCGGCGCCGCGCCGAGTGGGAGGCCGCCCAGGAGGCGGTCGACGAGGCCTGGACGGCGTACGAGAAGGCCGACCGCGCCTGCCTGCGGATCGCCTCGGCCGGCGCGTACCCGCTGATGAGCCGCCGCCGCAAGCCCGGCGAGAACGTCGACCGCCAGCGCTACCTGCACCGCGCGGCCAGCGAGCTGTGCCGGGTCCAGGATCTCTCCATCGACCAGCTCAACGACGTCTTCGCGCACCGGGGCTGGAACCCGCGGCTGCACCCGGTCCACCAGGAGGCGGTCCTCGCCCAGGCGGCCCGGGCGCACCGGCTGGCCGCCTGGTACGACGCCGTCGAGCGGGAGCGCTCCGCCTGGCGGAGCATCGAGGCGGCCGCCGAGACCCTGGCCGGCCTGCGCGCCGAGGCGATGACCGCGCCGCTGCGGGTCGACGCGCCGGAGCGGGCCGACCAGCAGTGGTGGGCCGAGCAATGGACGACCGCCGAATTCCCGGCAGCGGCCTGATGTCCAACCTGGACCAGGCTCACGTTCGCGAGCGGCCTGTCGTACCGGCCCGGTAACGTTGCCCCGGCGGGCGGCGGGACCGGAACGGCGAGGAGGAGATGGTGGCGGTGACACCGGCGGAGACGTCCAAGGCAGTGGCCCGAATACACCGGGCGGCCTTGGTCGAGGACGCCGTGCATCAGGTCATCGAGCGCGGGCTGCGCAACCGGGGCTGGAAACCGTACATCACGGCCTACACCGGTTACGGCGCGCCCGGCTGGGCCCGGGTGATGGCCCGGGTGCTGCTCTCCCGGCCCCGGCTGGTCCGCCGCAAGCGGGAGAAGCTGCGCGGCTGGCGCAGCTTCACCACCACCCCGGTCAGCAACGCCGTGGTGCGCATCGAGGTCGGCGGCAGCGTCACCGAGACCCGCACCGACCGCAGCGGCTACGTGGACTGCCGGGTCAAGGGTGACCTCGAGCCCGGCTGGGCCAGCGTCCGGCTGCACTGCGAGGGCGCCGCCCCGGTCGACGCGCCGATCCGGGTGATCGACCCGGCGGTGAAGTTCGGCCTGATCTCCGACATCGACGACACCGTGATGGTCACCGCGCTGCCCCGCCCGCTGCTCGCCGCGTGGAACACGTTCGTCCTCGACGAGCACGCGAGGATGGCGGTGCCCGGCATGGCGGTGCTCTACGAGCGGCTGATCAACGCGAACCCGGGCACCCCGGTGATCTATCTCTCCACCGGGGCGTGGAACGTCGCGCCCACCCTGACCCGCTTCCTGAGCCGGCACCTCTACCCGGCCGGCCCGATCCTGCTCACCGACTGGGGCCCGACGCCGGACCGCTGGTTCCGCAGCGGCCAGGAGCACAAGCGCAACTCGCTGCGCCGGCTCGCCGAGGAGTTCCCGGAGGTCAAGTGGCTGCTGGTCGGCGACGACGGCCAGCACGACCAGGAGATCTACTCCGAGTTCGCCCGCGAGCACCCGAGGAACGTGGCCGCCGTGGCGATCCGCCGGCTCTCGCCGACCCAGGCGGTGCTGGCCGGCGCCGTGCCCGGCCCGACCGAGGCGGCCGAGGCCGTGCCGTCCGGGGGCAAGACGTGGTTCGCCGCCCCGGACGGCGCCGGTCTCTGGTCCGTGCTCCGCGACACCGACCTGGCCGAATGATGGCCTACTCGACGTCCTTCTCGACCGAGGCCGCCTCGGCGACCCGGTTGTGCAACCGGTCGCGGATCTCGTCGGGGGTGTACGCCCGGCGCTTCCGTTCGGCCCGCGCGATCACCACCCCGGTCGCCGCGACTCCCGCCAGCCCCGCCAGTCCCGCTACCTTCCACCATCGCATCAGCTGAGAATAGGCACCGTGGACGCCGACATCAGCCTCGACGAGGCCATCGAACTGACCCGTACGGGTGACATCTGGATCTTTCGTGGCCGTTCCGGGCCCGACCGGGCCATCCAGACACTCACCAACAGCCCGGTGAACCACGTCGGGATGTCCCTGGTGATCGAGGACATGCCGCCGCTGATGTGGCACGCCGAGCTGGGCCGGTCGCTGCCCGACCTGTGGTCCGGCACGTTCCAGCGCGGCGTCCAGCTGCACGACCTGCGGGACGCGGTCACCGTCTGGGCCCGGCGCTACGGCCAGCGCGGCTGGCTGCGCCAGCTGGAGCCGGGCGCCACCCGGGCGATGGAGGACAAGGCGCTCAAGACGGTCGCCCGGCTGGACGGCACGCCGTTCCCGTCCACGTCGCAGCTCGCCGCGCGCTGGGTCCGCGGCCGGGTGCCGTTGATCACCCCGCCGTGGAAGCCGTCCGAGGCGTCCAACGCGACGCTGGAGAAGGCGTACTGCGCCGAGGTGGTCGCGGTCACCTACGAGGACATGGGGCTGCTGCCGCGCAACCGGAAGGCGAACTGGTACGACCCGGGCCGCTTCTGGTCGGGCGACGAGCTGGAGCTCAACGCGGGCTTCCTGCTGGGCGACGAGATCTCGGTCAGCGTCCCGGAGACCGATTCGGCCCGCCCGGCCAGGTGAGGATCCGCCCGGCGAGTGGACTCAGATCGCTCCTGCGGGCCTGGGGCGCTCCCGGTCAGGGCGAGCCCGGGTCCGGGTCATCCAGGCCGTCCTGGACGCCCTGAACCGACGCCCCGCAAAAACATCACCGCACTGCCCGGGTCGCCCCGGCCAGTGCGGTGATTTCGATCATCGGATGCTCAGCGCCCGGAGCGCCGCCCACCCGCCCGCGACGAGAACGCGGCCGCGCCGCCCCCACCGGCGGCGGGACGGGGCTGCGGCGTACCGGAACGGGCAGTTGACTTGCCCTGCCCGGACCGAGGCGTGCCGGAACCGGACCGCCCACCGCCCCCACCGTTGCGCGGAGCCGGCGAACCGGAGCCGCCGTCGGCGGCGGGCCGCCGGCGACCGGGAGACGCCGCGCGATCCGGCGAGGTTCCGCCGTCCGGGGCGGCACCGCGGGTCCGGCCGCCGCCTCCGCCGCCACCGGCGGCACCCCGGCGCCGTCGCGAGGACGGTGCGTCGGTGGCCGACGGCGTGGTGTTGCGAGCCGCGACCGGTTCCGGCGCGGGGGTGACGAACTTCCGCTCGCCCGGCGCCAGCTCGGCCAGCAGCGCATCCCCGGGACGGGCCCGGCGGGTCATCGGCCGGATGCCCGCCTTGCGGGTCAGGTCCCGGACGTCGGCCTGCTGGTCGTCGGTCATCAGCGTGACGACCGTGCCCCGGGCACCGGCCCGGGCGGTCCGGCCGGAGCGGTGCAGGTACGCCTTGTGCTCGACCGGCGGGTCCGCGTGCACGACCAGGGTCACGTCGTCGACGTGGATGCCGCGCGCGGCGATGTCGGTGGCGACCAGGGTCTCCGCCGTCCCGTCGGAGAACGCGGACAGGTTCCGGTTACGAGCGTTCTGGGCCAGGTTGCCGTGCAGCTCGACGGCCGGCACCCCGGCCTGGATGAGCTGCCGGGTGAGCACCTTGGCCCGCCGTTTGGTGCGGGTGAAGACCACCGATCGGCCGGGCGCGGCGAGCAGGTCGACGAGCACCGGGAACCGATCGTCGTGTGTGACATGCAACACGTGGTGGTCCATCTCGATCGGCGCCTGGGCCGCCGAGTCCACGTGGTGCGTGACCGGCTTGCGCAGGAACTGCCGGACCAGCACGTCGATGCCGTTGTCCAGGGTCGCCGAGAACAGCAGCCGCTGGCCGCCGACCGGGGTCTGCGAGAGGAGCCGCTTGACGACCGGCAGGAAGCCCAGGTCGGCCATGTGGTCGGCCTCGTCGAGCACGGTGATCTCGACAGCGTCCAGCGACGCGTGCCCGTTGCGGATGTGGTCGTCGAGCCGGCCCGGGCACGCGACCAGTACGTCGACACCCTTGCGCAGGGCGGTGATCTGCGGGTTCGCACCGACGCCGCCGAAGACGGTGAGGGTGTTGAGGCCCATCGCTTCGGCGAGCGGGCGCAGTGCGGCCTCGATCTGGGTGGCCAGCTCCCGCGTCGGCGCCAGGATCAGCGCACGCGGCCGGCCGGGGCGTCGTGGAGCCTTCTTCGCGGCCAGACGGGCCACGAGGGGCAGCACGAACGCGTAGGTCTTCCCGGATCCGGTCCGGCCACGGCCGAGCAGATCACGCCCGGCGAGCGAGTCCGGCAGCGTCGCCGCCTGGATCGGGAACGGTGTGGTGATGCCGAGATCGGCGAGTGTGCCGTTCAGGACGGCCGGGACGCCTAGCTCGATGAACGAAGTCAAAGGGGGTAACTCTCCGTAGGTCAGTTACTGATCATCCTACTGGTTACCCATGGCAACCACTCTGCACCCGGGATCGAACCAGGGTGCACTCAGCCTCGCAGATCTTTTTCCTCAGCGCCGGACGCCCCCACTCCGGCCGGTACTGAGGAGACCCCTGATGAACGGTGAAGCGCCTGCCGTCGATCGGCGTCGCGAGGACATCGTGCGAGCGAACATGCCGCTCGTCGGGCACCTGGTCCGCGAGATGCTGGCCCGGGTCCCCGCGCACGTCAACCGCGACGACCTGCTGTCCGCCGGCTATGCCGCCCTGGTCGCCGCCGCTCGCGGTTTCGACGCGGAGCGGGGTGTCCCGTTCCCGCGGTTCGCCGCCGCCCGGGTGCGCGGCGCCCTGCTGGACGAATTGCGCGGGCTGGACTGGGCGAGTCGCTCGGTGCGCCAGCGTGCCCGGCGGACCGATTCGGCCCGCGAGGAGCTGACCGCCGAGCTCGGTCGCACCCCGACCGTGACGGAGATCGCCGAACGGCTCGGCTGCACGGTCGAGGACCTCGAGCACGCCGAGGACGACGTGCACCGCGCCACGGTGTTCAGCCTGCAGGGCTTCGCCACGGCGACGGCCGACGACATCGTCACCGAGCCGGGCGCCGGGCCGGAGGAGCTGCTGATCCGCCGGGAGCGGCTCGGCTACCTGCGGCACGCGGTCGACGCGCTGCCGGAGCGGCTGCACGCGGTCGTCCAGGGCTACTTCTTCGACGAGCGCCCGATGGCCGAGATCGCCGCCGAGCTGGGCGTCAGCGAGTCCCGGGTGTCGCAGCTGCGCGCCGAGGCGCTGGTGCTGCTCCGGGACGGGATGAACGTCCACCTGGATCCGGCGATGGCCGCCGAGAATCCGCCGAAGGAGGGCTGTGTGGCCCGGCGCCGCGCGGCCTACTACGACCGGATCGCCAGCCGTGGCACGCTGCGCACCCGCCTGGCCCTCACCGGCCCGGACGGCCTGCCGGTCGCCGCCTGACAGACTTCGCCGGTTTGCTGGGCCCGTCGCGGTTCGCGGCGGGCCCAAAAACCATGCAGAGACCTGATTCGGGTACGGCGTCGGCCCGGCCCCGCCTACTGGTTGTTCGCGCAGGTCCCGGCCTTCTTCTGGACGGCGATCGCCTTCACGGCCCCCAGCTTGTAGAGCGCGAGCCCCTCGGCCGCCGGCTCCAGCTTCCACGCGTCCTTCTCGTACGCCATCGTGTACGACTGCGCCGCGACCAGCTGCTTGGCGATCACGATCGCCTTGTCGGTGCCCTCCATCCGGGCGCTGGTCAGCTGGATCGCCAGCCCCTTGCGCGAGCACACCTGGTTCAGCTTGACGTAGTCGTCCTTGCTGATCGCCTGCTTGCCGGCCGAGGTGTACATGTCCCATGCGCCGGCGAAGTCGCCGCCGCTGAACCGGTCGAACACGGTCTGCGCGGCGGTCTTCGCGCCGTCGATGGTCTTCGGCTCCGGCCCGCCGGCGGCCGCCGCGGCGGCGTTGCCGGCCGGGGCGTCGTCGTCGGACGAGCAGGCGGAGATGGTTCCGAGGGTGGCGACGGCGGCGAGAGCGAGGACGGCGAGACGTCGGTACGGGGTGTTGATGTCCATGGCCTGGTTAAGCCCGGCACCCGGTCACGCGTAACGGCTCCGGCGTGTCGTGACGGCTTCCTGACAGTGCCCGCCGGGCCCGTAACCCTCAGCCCGGTCGGCTATTCTGGTCGTTTGCCGTAAACAGAAAAGGCAACCAAAGAATATTGGTTGCCAGCGGCCGGAATGATAGCACGAAAAGGGGCGATTTTGTCAAGCTCGAACGCCGACGTCGATTCCGAGCAGGCGTACTTGACCGCGCTCTACCAGCGGCTGGATCAGCTGCGTGAGCAGGCCGACAGCCGGCTCAAGGCGATCCTGCTGGAGGCCGGCGGCACCCCGCAGGGCCGCACCCAGCGCGAGGCCACCCGCGCCCACTACGCGGAGCAACTCGCCCAGATGAATTCCGTGGAGAACGGCCTCTGTTTCGGCCGTCTCGACTTCACCGACCGCAAGAATCAATACATCGGCCGGATCGGGCTCTTCGCCGAGGACCGCGATCAGGATCCACTTCTGGTCGACTGGCGCGCCGCGGCGGCCCGGCCGTTCTACCTCGCCACCGCGGTCAATCCGGAGGGGGTCACCCGGCGGCGCCATCTGCGCACCCGGGGGCGGACGCTCACCGGCCTCGACGACGAGGTGCTGGACCTGACGGCCGGCGACGGCACCGGCCGGGAGGACGTGACCGGCGAGGCCGCGCTGCTGTCCGCGCTGACCGCGAACCGGACCGGCCGGATGCGCGACATCGTCGAGACCATCCAGGCCGAGCAGGACGAGGTGATCCGCTCCGGCCTGGCCGGCGCGCTGGTCGTGCAGGGCGGGCCGGGCACCGGCAAGACCGCGGTCGCGCTGCACCGCGCGGCGTACCTGCTGTACACGTACCGGCAGCAACTGACCCGCTCCGGCGTGCTGATCCTCGGGCCGAACCTGACGTTCCTGCGCTACATCTCCCAGGTCCTGCCGTCGCTCGCGGAGACCGGTGTGCTGCTCGCCACCCTCGGCGACATGTTCCCCGGGGTGCGCGCCCGCGGCCACGAGCCGGACGACGTCGCGGCGGTCAAGGGCGACCTGCGGCTGATGCTCCCGGCCCTGGAGAACGCGGTCGCCGACCGGCAGACCGTGCCGGCGACGTTCGCCGAGGTCGACCACGACGGCTATCCGCTGCGCATCGAGCGGTCGCTGGTCGAGGACGCCCGGGCGGTGGCCCGTCGGTCCGGCCGGCCGCACAACGTGGCCCGGGCGGTCTTCGTGACCGAGGCGATCCACGCGCTGTCGCTGCAGATCGCCGAGCGGATCGGGGCGGACCCGCTCGGCGGGGAGAACCTGCTCTCCGACGCCGACCTCGCGGAGACCCGCCGTGAGCTGCGCGAGGACATCGACGTACAGCAGGTGCTCTTCGATTTCTGGCCGGTGCTGACGCCCCGCCAGGTGCTGCGGGACCTGCTCACCGACGCCGACCGGCTGGAGTCGGCCGGCCTGCCGCCGGCGCTGCTGCGCGCCGCGGACGCCCGCTGGACCCCGGCCGACGTGCCGCTGCTGGACGAGCTCGCCGAGCTGCTCGGCATCGACGACACCCTGAAGAAGCGGGAGGCGGCCCGGGAACGGGAGGCCGCGATCGACTACGCCGAGGGCGTCCTGGAGATCGTCGAGGGCTCCCGCTCGCTCGACTTCGAGGACCAAGAGGAGGAGATCCTCTCGGCGATCGACGTGGTCGACGCGAGCGCGTTCGTCGAACGGCACGAGGTGATCGACACCCGGACCGCGGCCGAGCGCGCGGCGGCCGACCGCACCTGGATGTTCGGGCACGTGATCGTGGACGAGGCGCAGGAGCTGTCGCCGATGGCCTGGCGGCTGCTGATGCGGCGCTGCCCGAGCCGGTCGATGACCGTGGTCGGCGACGTCGCGCAGACCTCCGAGCCGGCCGGCAGCACGAGCTGGGAGCAGGTCTTCGAGCCGTACGTCGGGCAGCGCTGGCGCCTGGTCGAGCTGAGCGTCAACTACCGGACCCCGGCCGAGGTGATGGCGGTCGCCGCGGACGTGCTGGCCGAGGTCGGCCCGGGTCTGAAGCCGCCGCGCTCGGTCCGCTCGTCCGGGGTGAACCCGTGGGCGCGGCCGGTGCCGGCCGAGGCGCTCGCCGAGGAGCTGATCGCGGACGTCCGCAAGGAGTCCGCCGCGGTCGAGTCCGGCCGGGTCGGCGTCCTGGTCCCGGCCCGGCTGGAGCCGGTGCTCGGCGCCGCGCTGGTCGAGGCGATCCCGGGCGCGGCCGTGGGGGAGCAGCCCGACCTGCTCAACCACGTGGTGCTGATGACCGTCCGGCAGGCGAAGGGGCTGGAGTTCGACTCGGTCCTGGTGGTCTGCCCGGACGAGATCGTCGCGGAGAGCCCGCGCGGGCTCTCCGACCTCTACGTCGCGGTGACCCGGGCGACCCAGCGGCTGGGCGTCCTGCACACCGCGCCGCTCCCGGAGGTGCTGGCCTCGCTGGGCTGACGCTGCGGTCCGCCCCGGTCAGGCGACGGCCTTCGTGATGAAGACGTTCTCCCGGCCGGGGCGGTCCGGCGCCTCCCGGACCTCGAGGACGTCGAAGTTCGCCGTACGCAAGGATGCCTCGATCTCTTCCCGCGACCGGAACCGCAGCGTGGAGTCGGACGTCAGCACCGTCCCGTCGGCGTGGAACCGGTACTCGTAGCGGAACGACACCAGCGGCAGCTCCACCGCACCGAGCGTGAACCGCCGCTCGACCACGCCGGCGCCCGGGATGTCCAGGGTTCCCGAGTTGTGGCCGGCCCACTCCTCCCAGCCGCGGAACTCCGGCCGCCGGGCCTCGAAGACGAAGTGCCCGCCGGCCCGCAGCGCCCGGTGGACCCCGCGCAGCGCGGCCGCCCACTCCTCGTCGGTGACGAACACCTGCGCCACGTTGCCGGTCATCAGCGCCAGGTCCGCGCCGAGCGCCGGCAGGTCGGCGGCCCCGGCGGGCAGCCAGGTGACCGCGTCCGACTTGGCCCGCGCGATCGCCAGTGACGCCGCCGCCGGATCCGCCCCGGACACCGTGTGCCCGAGCCCGGCGAGCAGCGCCGCGAAGGTCCCGGTGCCGCAGCCGACGTCGACGATCCGCTCCGGCGCCAGCGCCGCGACGATCGCCAGGTAGGCCGGAAGATCACCCCGGTCGCTGTCGAAGGCGTCGTAGAGCGGCGCGAGCCGCGTGTCCGCGAACAGGGCATCCGGCATGAGCGGAAACTATGCAACCCGGTCCCGGTTCGCCACCGAATAAACCGCACGTCCGACAAATAGGTCAGGGTGCGACGGCCCGCGAAAGGGCCCGGCGTCCGGAGACGCCGAGCCCTGTCGCATGGTTGTTTCCGGTCAGGCGGCGTGCGCCGCGGTGCGCGAGCCGCGGCCGAGCGCGGTGTGCCCGTTGGCGTTCGTCATCGCCAGGCGGCTGTGCATGGTGGTGTTGCTGGCGATGTTGGCGTAGTAGGACGCGCGGCGCCGGGCGATGATGCTGTCCGGGTTCTCCGGGACCGGGGCCATCTCCGGGTCGAGGTGCGTGTTCAGGCCGTCGCGCAGCAGCGACAGCGCCTCGGCCCGCAGCTGCGAGACGCGCGACTCGGTGACGCCGAGGTCCTTGGCGATGTCCGCCATCGGGCGCTCGTTCAGGAAGTACTCGGTGACGACGGTCTGCAGCCGGTCCGGCAGCGAGCTGATCGCGTGGTGCAGGTAGCCGATCTGCTCCCGGCGCAGCAGCATCTCCTCCGGGCCCGGGGTGCGCTCGGTGACCAGGTCGTCGGCGCTGCTGGTGGTGAAGCCCTGCAGCGACAGCACGGTGGCGCGCTGCACGTCGGTGTCGGTCTGGCTCAGCTCGGACGTGGTGGTGCCGAGCGCCTGCGCCAGCTCCTCCGGCGTGGGCGTCCGGCCCAGGCTGGTGGCCAGGTTCTGCCGGGTGGTCTCGGTGTTGCGGGCCTTGGACCGCACCGAGCGGGTCGCCCAGTCCAGCGAGCGCAGCTCGTCGAGCAGGCCGCCGCGGATCCGGGTGCCGGCGAAGCGGTGGAACGGCACACCACGCTCCGGGTCCCAGCCGCGGGCCGCGGTGACCAGGGCGTGCAGGCCGGCGCTGGTCAGGTCGTCCCGGTGGATGTGGTTCGGGATCCGGCTGAGCATGTCCCGCACCAGGTGACCGACGAGCGGCATGTGCGTGCGGATCAGCTCTTCCTGCTCGCGGGCAGTGCGAACCGGCGTCGCGGGAGCGGTGTCGGCGGCAAGGTCGGCAGCGGTCATCACGGTGCTGGTCATGTCGTTTCCCCCGGTTGTTGTCGGCGCCCCTGGCTGGGTGGGCACCGGCTGACAGGAAGAAACTTTGAAGGCGTCCGGGTGCGAGGGAAGGTCACGCACCGTTGCCCTCCGGTTGCATGAAAACCGCTCCGTGCTGCCCGTGCCGATCGGCGGCGGCACCGGCCGCTTGAGACTTTTTTGCACCGGTAGGGCAGGGTGGCCGCATGGAACTGAGCGACAGCGGCACCAGCGTCACCGTCATCGCCGGGGTGCTGATCGTCGCCGGCGTGATCGGGGTGGTCCTGCCGATCATCCCGGGCCTGCTGCTGAGCTGGGCCGGAGTGCTGCTCTGGGCGCTGCTGTCAGACGCCGGCAGCACGGTGAAGTGGCTGGTCCTGGCGGTGGCCACGGTGATCGCCGGCACCGGGATGGTGGTCAAGTTCCTGTGGCCGGGCCGCAAGCTCAAGGACTCCGGCGTGCCGCTGCCGAGCCTGCTGGTCGGCGGGGTGCTCGGCCTGGCCGGCTTCTTCCTGATCCCGGTCGTCGGCCTGCTGCTCGGCTTCCTGCTCGGCATCTACGCCATGGAGGCGCTGCGCCTCGGCGTCGACCAGGCCTGGCCCTCGACCCGCCGCGCGGTCGCCGCGGTCGGCCTCTCCCTGCTGGTCGAGTTCGCCGCCGCCCTGGCCATCGCGGTGATCTGGGTCTTCGGCCTGATCGCCGCCTAATTCAAGATCAAATTATGCATTGCCTCGGCTGCGGCCGATAACTGATCGTCGCTCCCGCGGGGACCCTTCCGGGCCTCGCAGGGCGCGGGGCGCCCAGAACGCGAGACCCTCCAGGGCGACGTCCGAGGGTGGTTGCGGTAGAAACCGCAAACCCCGGATCTAGCCGCGCGCCATCCGGCGGCGCCGGCGCTGGGTGAGCAGGAGCAGCAGCGGGATCGCGGTGAGCACCACGGCGACCGCCCCGGCGGCGAGCACGGACAGCCCGCCCGACTTGGTCACCGGGCTCGCGGCGACCCCGGACGAACCCGCGGTCGCCTTCTCCGCGGTCGCGCTCTGCGCCGACGCCGCGACCTCGGCCGGTGTCACGAGATGCCCCACCGACGACCCGGCCGGCTGCGCGAAGCCCCAGTCCAGCAGCGCCGCACCCTGCTGCCACCCGCGAATCGGGTGCGCCTCCGCCCCGAGCAGCGTGACCACCAGCCGCCGCCCGTCGCGCTGGGCCGCGCCCACGTAGCTGTGCCGGGCGACCGTGGTGAACCCGGTCTTGCCACCCATCGCGCCCGGGTAGTTGTAGATCAGCTTGTTCTCGTTCTGGAACTGGAAGCCGCCGACCTTGCGGGCCTTCTGCGCGGGCATCTGCGCGGTCTTGGTGAGCACGTATTTCCGGAAGTCCGCGTTGGCGAAATCCACCCGGGCGATCAGCGCGAGATCGTACGCACTGGTGAACTGCCCCTTGCCGTCCAGTCCGGACGGCGTGACCGCGTGCGTCTGGAACGCGCCCAGCTCCTGCGCCTTGGCGTTCATCGCGGCGACCGTGTTCGCCACCCCGTCGGACTTGCCGCCGCCGGCCATCCGGGCGAGCGCGTTGGCCGCGTCGTTGCCGGAGTTCAGCAGCAGCCCGAGCCAGAGCGTGGAGACCGGGTAGACCCCGCCGACCACGATCCCGACCGCCGAACTGTTCACCTCGATGTCCAGGTCGCTCGGCACGACCTTGACCTTCTGGTTCGGGTCGAGCTTGTCGATCGCGGTGGCCGCCAGCAGCGTCTTCTGCACGCTGGCCGGGGTCTGGTAGACGTGCGGCCCGCAGGCGCCGAGCACCTCGCCGGTGTCCAGGTCGGCCACGATCCAGGTGGTCGCGGTGACCGCCGGCGGCTGCTTCGCCCCGGCCGGCACGATCAGCCCGTGGGTGGCCAGGTCGTCGCCGCCGACCACCATGTCCGCCGGATTGTCGGCCGGCGGGACCGGGCGCGGCGGGGCGCTCGGCTTGGCGATCTTCGGATGCGGGCAGGGCGTCTCGGCCTTCGCGGCGGCCGAGCCCACCTCGGCCCGCTGAGCCTGTGGCGCGGCGGCCTGGGCTTTGAGCGCGGCGGCCGCGGGCAGGCCGGGAACGGCTTTCGGCGCGGCGGCCGCGGGCAGGCCCGGAACGGCCAGGAAGGCGGTCAGGGTGATCGTCAGCAGGCGGCTCACGGCCAGCGGTCTCCGGCGTCCAGGCGATGTTCCAGCAGATGTTCCAGCGGCATGGTCTCGCCGTCCCCGCCGCCGGCTCCGACGATCAGCCGGGGCATGCTCGGCGACAGCTCGGCGCCGGTGAACCGGGCGCGCAGCGACGCCGGCACGGTGAGCACGTAGAACTCCCCGTCCTCGCCGACGGCGACCGAGCGGTTCGACTTCAGGTACCACCCGCGGACCCGGGTCTTGTAGGTCCACCGGCCGTCGTACGTGGTCGCGATCAGCGGGTGCGGGGCGAGCCCGTGCTCACCGGCCCGGCGGACGAAATCCTCGAGCAGCGCGGCGGCGTGCCGGGCCTCGGCGGTGCGCCCGGCCTCCAGTGCGGCGGCGCGGCCGGCCACGGCCTGCCGGTGGTGCGCCAGCCAGGCGGCGTGCTCGTCCTGCATGGCGCCGACCCTAACGTGAGTCCCCGGCCGGAGGCCAACCGGGTTTTCTCTTCGATTCGGCGCGAATACCCCGTGCACATTCTGATAAGGGACCCGGCAACGGGACCGAATAATTGCCGGATCGCGCCGGGGAGTTGCGCGGGAACCGGTTCGGGGGCCAGACTGTCGGCGGGCGATTAAATTCTCTCGGGAGTCGTTATGGCGCGGCAGGTAATCACCACCCTGATCGACGATCTGGACGGCAAGAAGGCGGATCGCACCGTCGAGTTCAGTCTCGACGGAGTCAGCTACACGATCGACCTTTCCGAGGCCAATGCCGGAAAGCTGCGCAAGGCGCTGGATCCGTACATCAACGCGGGAACGCGTCTGGGCCGGAGCTCCGCCGGGCGCGTCGCCGCGCGCGGCGCCACCCCGGCCCGCACCGCCGGCTCCCGGGACGAGAACCGGCTGATCCGCGAGTGGGCTATCGGCAACGGACACAAAATCTCCGAGCGGGGCCGCATTCCGCAGGAGGTCAGCAACGCCTATCGGGCCGCCCACGCCCGCTGACCCCGGTCAGTGGAATTGCACGGGGAGTCCGAATTGGATGGTTTCAAATAGTCGTGCGCAGGCGCGGCAGCTCGGCGGCCACGGCTTCCAGTACCTTCTCGTCGCCCGCATACCAACTGGACTGCCGCGGCCAGTGCGTGATCACGTCGGTGAATCCCAGTGCGGCCGCTCGTCCGGCGGCTTCCTGGAACGCGTCCAGACTGCTCATCGAGAACACCGGTGACGAGTCGAGATTGAGGTATCGGTCGACCGTTTCCGGGGCCCGCCCGGCGGCGGCGAGGGCGGCTTCGAAACGGTCACGGCTCTCCGCGACCGCCCGCCACCATTCCTCGGCGGTCTCCGACTGCGGGCCGGTGGTGACCCACCCGTCCCCGAGCCGGGCCGCGAGCCGCAGCGCGCGTGGCCCGTTCGCGGCGATCACGAACGGCGGCCGTGGCTGCTGGACCGGTCCCGGGATGCTGCGGGCGTCGACGGCCGAGAAATAGTCGCCGGACCACGTCGTCGACGGCTGCCCGAGGATCGTGTCGAGCAATTCCAGGAACTCGGTGAACCGGTCGACCCGGGCGCGCGGGGTCAGTTCGGTCCCGCCGAGCACCGCCGAGTCGAAGCCGATCCCGCCCGCGCCCAGCCCGAGCACGAGCCGGCCGCCGGAGATGTCGTCGAGTGCGGTCGCCTCCCGGGCGAAGTGCACCGGGTGCCGGAAGTTCGGCGTGGCGACGTAGGTGCCCAGCCGGATCTGGTTGGTGACCATCGCGGCCGCGGTCAGGGTCGGCACCGCGTCGAACCACGGGCCGTCGATCAGATCGCGCCAGCCCAGGTGGTCGTAGGTCCAGGCGTGGTCGAAGCCGTACTCCTCGGCCAGTTGCCACCGCTTGGCCGACTCGGACCAGCGCTGATCAGGAAGAATGACGATGCCAAAACGCATCGTCCCAGCCTAGGCTCACGCTCCGCGGTGCTCGCGGTCGCCCGCGATCGGAGTACGGCCGAAGCCCCGTCGACTCGCTTCGACGGTCTAGGCGGTCCGCAGGTCGTCGTCGGCGGCGGTGTTGTCCACCGGATCGGTGGCGGCCGCCTCGAAGGCGCGCAGCGCCCGGACCAGGTCCTGCCGCGCGCTGACCGGCATCCGCTCCAGCACGTCGGTGAGCGCGGCGCGCCGGCGCTCCCGCAGGTCGGCCAGCAGCCGCCGGGACGCGGTGGTGAGCAGCAGCCGCACCTCGCGCCGGTCCCGTGGATCGGCGACCCGGCGCAGCAGGCCGGTCGCCTCCAGCCGGTCGCAGAGCCGGCTGGCCGACGACGGCACCACGTCCAGCGCCTCGGCGAGCCGGCTCATGTTGGTGTGCCGGTTCTCCGCGACGATGGTCAGCACCCGCAGCTGGGCGGGCGGAAGGACCGGAGTCTGGGCGAGCCGGGCCCGTTCCAGGACAGCGGCCAGCGACTCCACCGACGACTCGATTGCCGCGGCGACATCGGTGGCGTGCTCCATGGCGTTCCCCGTCGCGAGGTCACGGATCTCGTACAAAGAACTACTTCATACCCTGCCGGTGGCTCCGCCAAACCTGTCAGCGGCGCCAATCCAGGCAGACCGTGACGGCGTCATCCTCCGGCTCGGAGCCCTTGTGAAATTCGCGCAGGCTCCGCATCACCGTACCGACCGCCTCGCCGGCCGGTTGCAACCTAGTCCTTCGCAACGCCGTGAGCAGGGCAGATTCCCCGAAGGTGGGACCGCCGCCGGGTGCCGCCGCGTGTACTCCGTCACTCACCACGAGCACCCGGTCGCCGGGTTCGAGCCGGAACCGCTCGATCTCGTAGCGCGCCTCGCCGAACATCCCGAGCGGCAGCTGCTGCTCCAGCCGGACCTGCTCGATCTCGCCGCCCCGGCCGATCAGGCAGTGCGGGGACCCGGCGTCGACCGCGTCCACCCACCCGCTGACCAGGTCGACCTCCAGCAGCAGGGTGGCCGCGTGCAGGCCGCCGCCGTAGCGGGCGTGCAGCGCGTCGGACGCCAGCTCGGCCTGCTCGACGAGGTCCGAACCGCAGCGCCGGGCGTTGCGCATCGCGTTCACCGCGACCGAGGTCAGCAGAGCCGCGTCCAGACCCTCGCCGGCGCCGTTGAGCACGGTGATGGTGAGCCGATCGCCGCCGAGCGCCCAGTCGAAGTGGTCGCCGCGCACGTCGTACGCCGGTTCCAGCAGCCCGGCCAGCTGGAACCGCTCGTCGCCGAGCGATCGCCCGGGCAGCAGGTCCCACTGCAGCTCGGCGGCCATGGTGGGCCGCTCCAGGCACTGGGCCCGGCGATATCGGTCGGTCATCCGGTCGGCCGCGCGCAGCGCCACCGCCAGCTCGTCGGCGACCAGCCGCAGCTGGTCGGCCTGCTCCGGCTCGGGCCGGCCGGGCAGCTCCATCCGCAGCACCCCGAGCCGCTCGCCCCAGCAGGTCAGCGGCAGGTGCAGCCGGGCCCGGCCGCTCATGTCGGTCTCGGTACCCGGTCGCTGGCTGCCCAGGCAGCGCAGCGCGCCCGGGTCGCTGTCCGGCCCGGGCGGGCCGAGCAGCGGCGCGAGTCTTCGCAGGGTCAGATCGGGGACCAGCACCTCGACGCGGCCGGCCGCGAAGTGGCGGCGCAGGTGCTCCGCGGTCACCTCCGGCAGGTGGTCGGGCGCCGTGGCGCGCAGCAGCACGCCGACAGAGACCGGTCGGTCGGACACCTGAACTCCTCTCCGGGGACAATATTTGTTATACGGCAAATAATCGACAAGCGGGAACACCGCCACGGCCGCGCGCCCGGCGGCGTGATCCGTCAGGCGAAGGACTTCTCGAAGTGGATCAGTGATCCGGTGCGCGGGCTCGACTGCATCCGGACGTTCTCGGCCAGCGCCCGGATCAGGAACAGGCCGCGGCCGTGCTCGTTCGTCGCGGACTGGGCCAGCTCGGCCGCCGGCTCGAAACCGCTGCCGTCGTCGACGACGTCGATCGAGCAGTGGTTCTCGCCGACCTCCAGGTGGACCTCGTAGCCCTGGGCGCCGTCGGCGTGCTTGACCACGTTCGCGCACGCCTCGGTCAGCGCGATCTCGAGATCCGAGCCGGCCTGCTCGTCGGCCCGCAGGATGCTCAGCGCGCAGCGCAGCAGCCGGCGCACCGCGGGAACGCTGTCGACCTCGCGGGGAAGGTTGAGCCGAACCGACATACGCATGCCATTTCTGTGCCCGATCGGTACCAGGGCTAACCGTGTGGAGGGACACCGCGTCCCCGATTCGTGTTATCCATGTTCCTCGCGCCCGTCTCCCTACCTGGCGCCCCGGGCGCCGGAGGAAAGGGCTGAAGATGGCGAACCAACCCGACACCGCCACGGTGGTGGCCGCACGAGCCGGCGACCCGGCCGCGGTGGACCGGCTCGTGGCCGGTTATCTCCCGCTCGTCTACACCATCGTGGGCCGGGCGCTGGAGGGGCACGCCGACGTCGACGACGTCGTGCAGGAGACCATGATCCGGGTCCTGCGGAACCTCGGTGAGCTCCGCGAGCCCGAGGCGTTCCGCTCCTGGCTGGTCGCGATCACGGTGCGCCAGGTCCGCGACCGGTTCCGGATCCGCGGCGCGGCCCCGGACACCCCGCTCGACCCGGACCTGCGCGACCCGGGCGCCGACTTCACCGACCTGGCGATCACCCGCCTCGAGCTGTCCGGCCAGCGCCGGGAGACCGCCGAGGCGACCCGCTGGCTGGACGAGGAGAACCGGGAGCTGCTCTCGCTCTGGTGGCTGGAGGCCTCCGGCGAGCTGACCCGCGACGAGATCGTCGACGGCACCGGCCTGGGCCGCCAGCACGCCGCGGTCCGGATCCAGCGGATGAAGGGCCAGCTCGAGACGGCCCGCGCGGTCGTCCGGGCGCTGCACCGCCAGCCGATCTGTGGCGAGCTCGCGGTGCTGATCGAGCCGTGGGACCACCGGCCCAACGCGCTGTGGCGCAAGCGGATCGCCCGGCACACCCGGGAATGCCGGCTCTGCGCCCCGGCCTGGCAGGACCTGGTCGCCGCCGAGCGGCTGCTGGCCGGCCTGGCCCTGATCGTGCCGCCGTCCGCGCTCACCGCCGGCCTGACCGGCTCGGCCGGCACCGCGTCGTACAGCGGAGGCAAGGCGGTCGTCGGCAAGCTCGCCGTCAAGGCCGGGGCCGGCGCCGCACAGAAGGCACTGGTCACCGCGCTCGCGGTGAGCGTGGTCGGCGGCGGTGGCGCGGCGGTCTACGCGCTGAGCGCGCAGAACACCCCGGCCGCCCCGGCCGCGCAGGTGGTCGTCGCGCCGTCCCCGTCGACGATCATCTCGACGGCCCCGTCGGTGGCGCCGTCCAGCGCGTCGCCGACCCCGCGCCGTACCTCCGCATCCCCGAAAGCGGCCGTGCCGGCCGCCGCCACCTCGGCCAAGAAGGGGGTCGGCGTCTGGAAGTTCACCGGGTCGAAGGCGGCCCTGCAGGACGTCGGGGCCGGCTGGTACTACGACTGGGCGTCGCAGAACAACGACGTGCCCGGCCCGGCCGACGTCGAGTTCGTCCCGATGATCTGGGGCAAGCAGAACCTCACCAGCGCCACCCTGAAGCAGGCCAAGTCCGAGGGCAAGGTGCTGCTCGGCTTCAACGAGCCGGACATGGGCGGGCAGGCGAACATGAGCGTCGAGGACGCGCTGGCCGCCTGGCCACAGCTGGAGGCGACCGGGATGCGCCTGGTCAGCCCGGCGGTCGCGTACGGCGGGGACACCGCCGGCGGCTGGCTGGACCGCTTCATGACCGGCGCGAAGGACAAGGGCTACCGGGTCGACGCGATCGCGCTGCACTGGTACGGCTCGGACTTCAGCGCCGCCTCGGTCAACCAGTTCCTCGGCTACGTCGACGCCGTGCACAAGCGGTACAACAAGCCGATCTGGATCACCGAGTTCGGCCTGATGAACTTCTCCGGATCGCCGAAGTACCCGACCGACGCGCAGAAGGTCACGTTCATCAAGGGCACCACCGCCGGCCTGGAGAAACGCTCGTTCGTCGAGCGCTACGCCTGGTTCGGGCTCCCGGCCGTGGGGGACAGCGTGGACTTCGGCCTGTACAAGGACGGGGACAGCCCGACCGAGGCGGGTAAGGCGTACCGCGCGGCGGGTTAGGCTCAATTTCATGATTCGGTTCGGGTACAAGGCGTCGGCGGAGCAGTTCGCGCCGGCTGAACTGCTCAAGTACGGCATCCTCGCCGAGGAGCTGGGCTTCGACTCGGTCTTCGTCAGCGACCACCTGCAGCCGTGGCGGCACGACGGCGGCCACGCCCCGGCGGCCCTGCCGTGGCTCGGCGCGCTGGCCGCACGGACCGAGCGGGTCCTGGTCGGCACGAGCGTGCTGACCCCGACGTTCCGCTACCACCCGGCCGTGGTCGCGCAGGCGTTCGCCACCCTGGGCTGCCTCGCGCCGGGCCGCGCGATCCTCGGCGTCGGCTCCGGCGAGTCGCTCAACGAGGTGCCGCTCGGCACCGCGTGGCCGGACGGCAAGGAGCGGTTCGCCCGGCTCAAGGAGGCGGTCCTGCTGATCCAGAAGCTGTGGGCCGAGGACCGGGTGACGTACGAGGGGCAGTTCTACAAGACCGAGAACGCCACCATCTACGACAAGCCGGAGACGACGGTGCCGATCTACATCGGCGCCTCCGGGCCGGCCGCGACCCGGCTGGCCGGCCGGATCGCCGACGGGTTCATCACCACCAGCGGCAAGGGCCACGCGCTCTACACCGACACGCTGCTGCCCGCGGTCACCGAGGGCGCCGAGAAGGCCGGTCGCAAGATCGACGACCTGGACCTGCTGATCGAGGTCAAGGTCTCCTTCGACGACGACCTGGACCGGGCGCGCGACGACACCCATTACTGGGGCGCGCTGGCCCTCTCCCCGGAGGAGAAGACCGGCGTCGAGGACCCGGTCGAGATGCAGCGCCTCGCCGACGCCCTGCCGGTCGAGCGCACCGCGACCCGCTGGATCGTCTCGTCCGACCCGGAGGAGCACGCGGCGAAGGTGACGGAGTATCTGGACATGGGCTTCAAGCACCTGGTGTTCCACGCGCCGGGCCCGGACCAGGAGCGCTTCCTCCGCCTGTACTCGACGGAGATCCTGCCCCGCCTCCGCAACCGCACCTGACGCCGTCCGCAATCGCCGCCCGGCTGGAAGACCGGGCGGCGATCAGCCTTGGTTGTCCAGGTTCTGCGGCGGCACGGACCGCAATTTTCCGGTACGAGACGAAGCGCCGCCCCCATCCCCCTCGCCGTTGATCACCCGCAGGTTGGGCCGCCCCGGCATCCGCCGCCGCCCACCCCCGACGTCACCCCCGGCGCTGTCGCGCCACTGCCGCCGCACGGTCGTCACCTCGCCCAGCGTCCGCCCCGCGCCACCCCCGGCCCCGCGCCCCCCGAGCCGCCGCTCGGCGTCCCCGCCGCTCGACGAGGCGCCGCCACCGGCCGAGGCGTTGAGGAACGGCGACGCCGGCGAGAACCCGCGCCGCCCGAGACCGGGCCCGATGTCCCCGTCGGCGGCCCGTGGCGCCGCCGCCCGGGCCCGCGCCACCGGATTGATCAGGTGATGATCGGTCCCGGTCCGCCGGAGCACCCCGTCCTGCGCCGCCGGCTCCCGCCCGGTCATCACCACGATGCTGTCGGTCTCCCCGGCCCGCGCCGACCGCCGCGCGAAGTACTCGCCGATCAGCGCCGACCCGGCCTCGACGAGCCCGGCCCCCGCGCCCGGCGCGGCCCCCGAGGACCCTGCGGCCCCCGCGGGCACCTCGGTCACGAGCAGCCCGTTCACCCCGGCGCGCACGGTCAGCAGCGGCTCGATCTCCACCCCGTCCCCGCGGACCGGTTCGAGCCCGGACACCCGGGGGAATCCGATCGCCCCGGCCGAGTCCCGCCAGAACGCCCGGATCCCGAATCCGGGGTCGCTGCGCCGCACCCCGAAGAGCACCGCCATCAGCCAGAGCACCATCCGCTCGCCGAACCGGGGCGCCGCACCGCCGGGGAACCGGGTGCCCTGCGCCACGTCCGCGCCGGCCCGCAGCGCCCGCAGGTAGCCCGGCAACTCGGCCGGGTCACCCGTGCCGTCGCCGGGCAGCGTGACCACGATGTCGCCGGTGCCGGCCGCGACCCCGCAGGCGAGGGCGTTGCCGACCCCGGTCCGGGTCTGCCGGATCACCCGGGCGGCCCGGGGCACCGCGATGGTGGTGTCGTCGTCGCGGCCGACCACCACGATCACCTCGTGGACCGCGGGCAGGGCGGCGAGCAGGACGGGCAGAGCCGCCGTCCCGGCCGGGATGACAACGCTCACGGACGGTGACGAGGGACGTAGTGGTGGGACGGGCATGGGTGGCGGCTCCCCAGGTCGGGTGCGGTGCTTCGGCACGAAGCTACCGGCTCGCAACCTGCTGGCAACTCATCGGAACGGTGGATCGTGATCATCGGGACGGCTCGGGTCGGGTCGCCGGGTGCGGTCACCGTCCGTACGAAAGCGGTAGGGTTTGTCCTGTGATGAAGCTGGGGCTCCACATCTCGAACTTCACCTGGCCGGAAGGCCCCGCCAAGCTCGCGCCGACGCTCGCCGAGATCGCCTCGGCGGCCGACGAGGCGGGTTTCGAGCGGATCAGCGTGATGGATCACCTCTGGCAGATCGGGGTGATCGGTCCACCCGAGCACGAGATGCTCGAGGCGTATACAACTCTGGGTTTCCTCGCCGCCCACACCCGCCGCGCGAAGCTGCTGACCCTGGTCACCGGCGTGGTCTACCGCGAGCCGGGGCTGCTGGCCAAGGCGGTGACCACGCTCGACGTGCTCTCCGGGGGCCGGGCGATCCTGGGCATCGGCGCGGCGTGGAACGCGGACGAGTCGGCCGGCCTGGGCCTGCTCTTCCCACCGACGAAGGAACGGTTCGAGCGTCTCGAGGAGGCGCTGAAGATCTGCCGGCAGATGTTCGACGGCGACGAAACCCCCTTCGACGGTACGCACTATCGCCTCACCCGCCCGCTCAACTCCCCGTTGCCGCTGGCCCGCCCGCCGATCCTGATCGGGGGCGGCGGCGAGAAGAAGACGCTGCTCCTGGTCGCGAAGTACGCGGATGCCTGCAACCTGTTCGCCGGTCCGGAGCTGCAGCACAAGCTGGACGTGCTGAGGGCGCACTGCGACACGGTCGGCCGGGACTACGACGAGATCGAGAAGACGGTGATGTTCAACATCGATCCGGGGGAGCGGGGCGAGCGGGTCGGCGAGATCGTCGACGCGATGCGCGGGTTCGCCGGGATGGGCATCACGGTCACCCACGGCGGGATCCGGGACGCGTGGGACACCAAGCGGTTCGAGATCTTCCGCGACGAGATCATTCCCGCGGCGGAGGCCCTGTGACCATCGAGGCGATCGTCTTCGACCTGGACGGCGTGATCATCGACTCCGAGGAGGTCTGGGAGGAGGTCCGCCGGGGCTACGTGGCCGAGCACGGCCGCGAGTTCCTGCCGGACACCCAGGACCGGATGATGGGCATGAGCACCGCCGAGTGGTCCGCGCACCTGGCCGACGAGGTGGGCGTCCCGGTGCCGGCCCCGCGGGTCGCGGCGGAGGTGCTCGATCGGATGGCGAAGCGGTACGCGGAGTCGCTGCCGCTCATCCCGGGCGCGGTCGACGCCGTCCGCCTCCTCGGGCAGCGGTACCGGCTGGCGCTGGCCAGCTCGTCCGCCCGGATCCTGATCGACAAGGTGCTGGCGACGGCCGGGCTGACCGACGAGTTCGAGGTCACCCTGTCGACCGAGGAGGTGCCCCGCGGCAAACCGGCGCCGGACGTCTACCTGACCGCGGTGCGGAAGCTCGGTCTCACCCCGGCGGTCTGCGCCGCGATCGAGGACTCCAGCAACGGCCTGCGCTCGGCCGGCGCCGCCGGGCTGGCCGTGATCGCCGTCCCGCACGGCGTCTACCCGCCGGCCGAGGATGCGCTGGCCCTGGCGTCGCTGGTGGTCAAGGCGGTCACCGAGGTCACGCCCGAGGTCGTCGCGGGCCTGCGATAAGCGGCACGTCCGGAGGCTTCCCCGGCGTATTACGCGCGTAATACGCTGGGGTCGTGGGATACGAGTGGCTCGCGGTGGCCCTTCAGGCGCTGCGGGGCATCTCTCCCGCGGAGGTGAACCAGGTGCTCGGTGCCAGGCGGCGTCGCCCGGTGCCGGCCGAGGCCGCCGGGCTGCCGGTGATCACCGTCTGGGGCCGGACCGTCATCGGCCGGCCCCTGATCGTGGTCGTTCGCCAGGTCGGGGACTTCGATTACATGATCATCGGAGCCCGCGAGATGGACGAGAAGCAGCTCGGTCAGTTCGAGCAGTGGGAGGGCGGACAGTCATGAACACCTTCGCCGACAGGGATCTGGCCGCGGCCGCGGACGCCGTCGCCAACGGTGAGATCAACTTTGGGGACGGCCCGGCCGCGCTGCCGCCCGCCCCGGACACCGAGCCCAAGGTGGTCTGCTCGTTCCGGCTCCCGGTGGAGGCGTACCAGCAGCTCCGCCAGGTGGCAGGAGAGCGCGGGCTGAAGCCGACCGCGCTGATGCGCGACTGGGTGCTGGCCGGGCTGGCCGGCGCCGGTGGGGACCGCACGATCTCGGTCGCCGACCTGCTCCGGGTGGTCGCCGCCCTACCCGACGCCCACCCGGACGCCGCGTAGCGGCAGCGGCGCCGGCCCTCGACGCCGCCCGGAAAGGCAGCGGCGCCGAGGATCGGCCCGCGGCCTAGAACCGCAGCGCCGCCGGCCGGCCCGCGTCAGGCCGGGACTCGTCGCGGGGGGTCTTCGCGGCGAGTTCGGCGTGCAGGATCAGGCGCTTGGCGTGGCTGCCCTTGGGCGTGCACGTGGTCAGCGTGAGCAGCGCCTTGGTGGGCTTGACGCCGGGCCGGTCGGGGACCGGGGCGACGACCTCGACGGCGCTGGGCTTGACGGTCTCGTCGCCGTAGACCCGGTAGACGTACCAGAAATCCTGGGTCTCGACGCCGATCACGTCACCGGTCCCGAGCTCGTCGATCCGCCAGAACGTCTTCGGGATGCGGTGCCCGGCGACCGAGAAGTTCCCGATCTGACCCGGCATCGCGGTGCCCGGGTAGTGCCCGGGGCCGAACTTGATGTCGATGTCCCGGACGCCGTCGACGACCACCCACTCCTTGTCGAGTTTCGGGATGTAGAGCCGGCCGATCAGGCTGCCGCCGGGCGCGGCCGGTCCCTTCGGGCCGGTCGGGCCGAGCACCGGGTTGTCCCACTGCTGGTCCAGCTCGCTGGAGAGGGTGTCCTGGTGGGCCTGCACCTCGGCGCCGTTGCCCCAGATCTCGTAGGCCGCGAACAGCATCACGACCAGCCCCAGCGTCATGGCCAGCTCCCCGGAGACCCGGACGCCGCCGCGGATCCGCGAGGTCAGGGTGGGCCGGGTCAGCTCGGAGTAGACGCTGCGATACCCCTCGCCGGTCTGCTCGGGCCGCAGCTTGACGACCCGTTCGCCCCGTTTGGGGCTGTCCTCCTCTTCCGTTTCGAGGGCGGTGATCGGTTCGGTGCCGGCTTTCGCGGCTTGCGCCGCAAGATCGGGAAGTGCCGGCGGGCGGGCGGTGGGTTGCCGCGGCGGCCCCGGCTTCCGGGCCGCGAATATCCCGGTGGGAGCTTGCGACGTACGGATGACAACCGTCTCGCCGGTGAGGGCGTCCCGCGAGCGGTGCCGTCCGGTCCCGACCCCCGTCGGTTCGAGACCATCGGAGTCATCCTGTGCACGCTGATCCATGGCTGCTAAGACGCGCGCCGGGCCCGTTCTGTGCACCGCCCGGCGCGATCTTTCGGCCCGGGGGCGGGACGCGCGCCTCGGACCTGGCGCCGGGGTCCGATCGCGGAGAGCGGCGCGGGCGGGCGGCTCACGACGTACCGAATCAAAGGGGGTAGGCCGGAAGCCGGAGATTGGTGCTGCGGTCCCCGGCGATCTTGAAAGTGAAGTCCAGGAACCACTGCTTGCTGTTCAAGTAGTTGCGGATCCGGAGGCCCCGGTCGGTGCGCGGCGCCAGGAACCGGCCGGTGGTGTCCCCGCCCTTCTGGGTGCCGCGGGCGAACTTCGCGATCCGCCGCGCGTAGCTCGGGAACGCGACCCGGTGATCGCCGCCGGCCGCGGCCAGCTCGCCGGCCAGGACGTAGGCGGCGACGATCGCGGTGCCGGTGCCCTGGCCGCCGATGGTGGCGCCGCAGGCCGCGTCGCCGACCAGCGCGACCCGGCCGCGGGTCCACTCCGGCGCCTCGACCCGGCAGATCGGGTCGAAGTAGAGATCGTCGACCTGGTCCAGCGCGGCCAGCAGCTGCGGCGCGAGCCAGCCCATGCCACCGAACCGGTCGCGCAGGATCGCCTTCTGCTCGTCGGGGTCGTGCCGGTTGTAGCGCAGCGCCTCGGGGGCGGAGAACGCGGCGAACACCCCGGCCCGGGACGGGTCCTGGTGATCGGCGGCGGCACTGATCATCAGGCCGGGCGCGTTGTGCATCAGCGCTGTCTGGTCGAAGCCGAACTCGTTGGCGATCGGCCAGGTGGCGACGTAGTAGCCGAGGTGCTTGACGAACTGCTCCTCCGGGCCGAAGGTCAGCCGCCGCACCCCGGAGTGCACCCCGTCGGCCCCGATGACCAGGTCGAACGTGCGCTGCTTGCCGGAGGCGAAGGTGACGTCCACCCCGTCGGGCGTCTCGTCCAGCGCGGCGATCCGGTCGCCGAAGAGGAACTCGGTCCCCTGGCCCGCCTCGCACAGGACGCGGGCCAGGTCGCCGCGTTTCACCTCGAGGTCGCCGCCGGTCAGCCCGGCCGGCCACTCCATCAGCTTGGCGCCGTGCTCGTCGATGAACCGGAACGCGATGCCGTTCGTCTGCACCGCCCGCAGCTCGTCCAGCACACCCATCTTGGCCAGCAGGCCCAGGTGCAGCGGGCCGCGGAAGTCGACGGCCTGGCCGCCGGTCCGCAGGTGCGGGGCGATCTCGACGATCGTCGGGCGGTGGCCGTAGCGGCCCAGCCAGTAGGCGAGGGCGGGGCCGGCGATGCTCGCGCCCGAGATCAGGACGTCCATGTCTGCTCCTCCGGTCAGGAAACTGTGTCCGTCGGACTCAGTTATTTCTGTGTACGGTAGACGCAGTTTCAGTGGAGGGCAACATGGATTTCCTGTGGCAGGAGAGCGCGGGCGGCCGGCGGGGGCCGAAGAAGGCGCTGAGCTTGGATGCGATCGCGGACGCGGCGATCGTGATCGCCGACGCCGAGGGGCTGGCCGCCGTCTCGATGCAGCGGGTGGCAGCCGAGGTTGGCTTCACCAAGATGGCGCTATATCGGTATTTGCCCGGCAAATCGGAGCTGGTGGCCGTGATGTTGGAGCGCGGGATGGGTGTGCCGCCCGAAATGTCCGCCGGGGACTGGCGCGCCGCGCTCACTCGCTGGAGCGAATCGCTTATCTCCGTTTTTGTCGCTCACCCGTGGGCGATCGAGGCCTCCGCCGGCAACCGCCCGATCGGTCCGAACGAGCTGACCTGGATGGAGGCCGCCCTGGCGGTTCTCCCCGAGGGGCTGAGCGGCGCCGAGCGGATGGACGCCGTCGCGGTGATCGCCGGTCAGGTCCGCGCCCTGGTCGTCCAGCCCTCCGAGAGCGGCCTGCTCACCGCGATCACCGAGCACGCCGCGCGCTTCCCGGCGATCTCCGCCGCGATCGCCGACATCGCCGTCCACGGTGGCCACGACCAGGCGTTCCACTTCGGATTGGAGCGCATTCTCGACGGCCTGGAGGCGTTGATCACGCAACGCGTGTGAAACATCTGCATTCCGGGTAGGTGCGGGCCGAACCTGGGAGGTGGGCCCGTGAGTGGTCTCCGGCTCGACGTGCACTTCGTCGATTATCTGATCCTCGCGATCTATTTCATCACTGTTCTCGGAGTCGGCTTCATGGCCCGGCAGGCCATCAGGAACAGCTCCGACTTCTTCCTCTCCGGCCGGTCGATGCCGGCCTGGGTGACCGGCCTGGCCTTCGTGTCGGCCAACCTCGGCGCCCTCGAGATCATCGGCATGGCCGCCAACGGCGCGCAGTACGGCATGATGACCCTGCACTACTACTGGGTCGGCGCGGTCCCGGCGATGGTCTTCCTCGGCATCGTGATGATGCCGTTCTACTACGGATCCAAGGTCCGCAGCGTCCCCGAGTTCCTGCGGCGGCGGTTCAACCGGCCCACCCACCTGTTCAACGCGATCAGCTTCGCGGTGGCCCAGGTGCTGATCGCCGGCGTCAACCTCTACGCCCTCGCGCTCATCCTGCAGGCGCTGCTCGGCTGGCCGCTCTGGCTGTCCATCGTGATCGGCGCGGCGATCGTGTTGTCCTACATCACGCTCGGCGGCCTGTCCTCGGCGATCTACAACGAGGTGCTGCAGTTCTTCGTGATCCTGGCCGGGCTGATCCCGATCACGATCATCGGCCTGGTCAAGGTCGGCGGCTGGCACGGCCTGGTGGAGAAGGTGCAGTCCAGCAAGCTCGGTGACGCCGCGCTGCACACCTTCAGCAACACCGCGAGCACCGACAACCCGCTCGGCGCCAGCTGGATCGGGATCATCTTCGGGCTCGGCTTCGTGCTCTCGTTCGGGTACTGGACCACGAACTTCGCCGAGGTGCAGCGGGCGCTCAGCGCCAAGGACATGAACGCCGCCCGGCGCACCCCGATCATCGGCGCGTTCCCCAAGCTGCTGATTCCCGTGGTCACCGTGATCCCCGGCCTGATCGCCCTGGTCACCGTGCAGGGCCTGGGCGCGGACGAGGGGGCGTTGAAGTACGACTACGCGATCCCGCTGCTGATGCGCGACCTGCTGCCCAACGGCGTGCTCGGGGTGGCGGTGACCGGTCTGGTGGCGTCGTTCATGGCCGGGATGGCGGCCAACGTGAGCGGATTCAACACCGTCTTCACGTACGACATCTGGCAGTCCTACATCCGCAAGGACCGCCCCGACGGCTACTACCTGCGGGTCGGCCGGATCGCCACGATCGTCGGCGTCGTGATCGGGATCGGCACCGCGTTCATCGCGGCCGACTTCAACAACATCATGAACTACATCCAGGCGCTGTTCTCGCTGTTCAACGCGCCACTGTTCGCGACGTTCATCGTCGGCATGTTCTGGAAGCGGATGTCTCCCTGGGCCGGCTTCTGGTCCCTGTTGCTCGGGTTCCTCGCCTCCTTGACGCTCTACCTCGGATACCTCGGCGACGTCTTCGCGTTCAACTCCGACCTGGAGGAGAGCTTCTGGGGGGCCGGCGCCGCGTTCGTCACCGCGGTCGTGGTGGCGTTCATCGTCACCCTGTTCACCCCGAGCAAGCCGGACGAGGAGCTGCGCGGCCTGGTCTACGGCCTGGCCGGCTCGAGCACCTCGGCCGAGACGATCGTCGCCGGCGACAAGGTCTGGTGGCGTAACCCGGTGCTGCTCGGTGGCATCGCCGTGGGCCTGGCCATCGTTCTGTACATCCCGTTCTGGTGAGGTTGCTATGAATCGACTCTTTGATCTGCGCGCGATCATCGGCGGGATGTTCACCCTGTACGGCGTGATCGTCACCCTGATCGGCGTCTTCGACACCCCCGCCGAGATCGACAAGGCCCAGGGGGTCCGGATCAACCTGTGGATGGGGCTGGCGATGCTCGCGCTCGGCCTGTTCATGCTGCTCTGGCTGCGGCTCAATCCGCCCAAGCCGGTGGAAACGGTGGACGAGGAGGACGTTTCGCAGCCCTGATATGCGACGGGGTGTGCCCCGGGTGCGGTCTCGTTGCACAGGGTCCTCATATCTTCAAGACAGGTACCTGTGCGTCCGATTACCCGGGCATGGAACCCCTCGCCTCTATCAGCAGCCTCGCCTCGGGCGGCCAGCGCACCGCTGGCTGGCAGGTGCAGCTCCGTGTCGACTACGTCGTCAACCGTGTCTCCCAGACCCATCGGGGTCAAGCCGAGGACCAGGTCAAGCAGGCCCTGCAGGACCAGCTCCGGGTCTACGGCGTGGTCCCCAACGCGAAACAGATGGCGATTTACGCGCAGGCCATCGCGTCCCTCCCACAGATCCCGCCGAACAGCAATCGCTGAGGCGTCATCGGGCCGGGAATCGAAGGATCCGGTCATCGCCGTCGCGCGGGTCGCCGCGGCCGTCGGTGTTCGAGGTGGTCAGCCACAGCGAACCATCGGCGGCCACGGCGACCGTGCGCAGCCGTCCGTACCTACCGCTCAGTTCCGCCTTGGCCGTCCCGCCACCCAGCGGGACGGTCCACAACCGTTCGCCCTTGAGGCCTGCCACGTAGAGCGTGTCGCCGGAGACGGCGGCCCCGCTCGGGGACGCGTCGTCGGTGCGCCACTGCACGATCGGGTCGGTGAACCGCGCGTCACCGGCCTTGCCCTCGACCTCCGGCCAGCCGTAGTTCTTCCCCGGCTGGATGATGTTCACCTCGTCCCAGGTGTCCTGGCCGAACTCGATCCCGTACATCCGGCCCTGCGCGTCCCAGGCCAGGCCCTGCACGTTGCGGTGGCCCAGGCTCCAGACCGGTGAGCCCGGCCACGGGTTCCCCGGCGCCGGCTTACCCTCCGCGGTCAGCCGGAGGATCTTGCCGTTCGGATCGTCGCGGTTCTGCGACTGCGACTCGTCGCCGGCGTCCCCGGTGCCGACGTAGAGCATCCCGTCCGGCCCGATCGCGAGCCGCCCGCCGTTGTGCCGGCCGCCGCGGTCCAGCCCCTTGAAGATCACCTGAGGATCGTCGTTCCCGGTCAGCCGGAAGCGGACGATCCGGTTGTCGTTCTCCCCGGTGAAATACGCGAACACCCAGTCGTCCCGGACCGCGAGCCCGAGCAGGCCACCCTCGCCGCCGGGCCGCACCCCGGCGACGGTGTAGACCTTCTTCTTCTCGGCGCCCGGCCGGACCTGGTAGATGTCGCCGGTCTGCCGCTCGGCGACCAGCGCGCTGCCGTCCGGCAGGAACGCCAGACCCCACGGCACCTGGATGCCGGTGGCGATCGTCTCCGGGGTGGCGCTCAGATCCGGTTTCCGGGCCGCCGCGCCCGCGCTCGGCGCGGTGGAGACGGCCGCGGCCGACGGCACCGGATCGACGGTGGGGGCGGCGGTGGGCTGGTCGGTGGAGCAGGCGGTCAGCATCGCGGCGCCGGCGGCGGCGAGAGCCAGGCGTGTGACGGTCGGCATCGTTAAACGATGCCACGCCCATCGACGCAGGAATGCCCCATATGATGCACAATCGGGCATTCTTCGGAATCGTTGCGCAACCGCGGCCCAAGATGAGTGCCGCGCGGCCGACACCCGCCGCGCAGGGCGGAGAGTCGGGTTTTGCGAGCTTTGCGGTGGCCGGCCACGGTCGCGATCCTCACCCTTGCCGGCCTGTCCGGGTTCGCCCGGCCGGCGCTGGCCACCCCCGTGGTGACCTGGGCGGTCTGTCCCGAGGACGCCCAGGTCGAGTGCGGGAAGATGCGGGTGCCCGCCGACTGGAAGGATCCCTACGGGTCGTCGATCGAGCTGCAGATGGCCCGGCGGAAGGCGACCGACCCGGCCCGCCGGATCGGCGTCCTGGTCGTCAACCCCGGCGGCCCCGGCGGCTCGGCCGTCAACATGGCGCTGGACGGCGACTTCTTCAGCCCCGAGGTGCGGAAACGGTTCGACATCATCGGGCTCGACCCGCGCGGGGTGGGCCGCAGCGCGCCGGTGCTCTGCTCGCAGACCCTGGTCGACGCGAAACCGTCGCCGCTGGTCGGCAGCGCGGCCGGGTTCGCCGCCCTCGCCGACTACAACCGCCGGCTGGCCGCCGACTGCACCGCACGCAGCGGGCCGGTCGTCCGGCACGCCGACACCGGCAGCGTGGTCCGGGACGTCGAGGCGCTGCGGACCTCGCTCGGCGAGCCGAAGGTCAGCATCTTCGGGGCGTCCTACGGCTCGCTGATCGGCGAGCTCTACGGCGACACGTACCCGGGCACCACCCGGGCCGTGGTGCTGGACAGCGTGATGGACCACAGCGTCGACGTGGACACGTTCCTCACCCAGGAGACCGCGTCCGTGCAGGACTCCTTCAACGAGTTCGTGACCTGGTGCGCGCGGGACGCCCGGTGCGTGCTGCGCGGCCGGAACATCCCGCAGCTCTGGGCGAACCTGATGGTGCGGGCGCGGGCCGGGACGCTCGAGGATCCGTACGACCCGCCGGCCAAGCTCGGTGAGTGGGAGCTGATCTCGGCCGCGTTCAGCGCGTTCTACGACCCGCAGTGGTTCTCCTTCGCCCACTACCTGGAGGACGCCGCCTATCCGGGGAAGGCGTCCGGGCGCGCCGCGGTGCCGCCGATCGACATCACCCCGAACAGCTTCCCGGCGGTGTTCTGCGGGGACTGGTCACTTCCGGTCGGCGATTTCACCGCGTACCGAAAAAGAATTGATGCCCTCGCGAAGATCGCGCCGCAGGTCCGCGCCTCGCCGATCGCCCTGTCGGCGGCCGCGGGCTGCGTCGGCTGGCCGAGCCCGCCGGCCACGCCGCAGCGCCGGCTGGCCCCGGCGAAGATGCCGATGCTGCTGGTCAACGCGCTGCACGACCCGGCGACCGGGCACGCCTGGGCGCAGCAGGTGGCCGCGCAGCTCGGGCCGTCCGCGCGCCTGCTGACCTATCAGGGCTGGGGGCACGTCGCGTATTCGCACAGCCCCTGCGTCAAGACGGCGGTCGAGCGCTACCTGATCGACCTCACGCTCCCGGTCCCCGGCGCCACGTGCCCGGCAGTCGAACCCGAGCCGTTCGGTATCGGTTAGTCGTTGCAAAGGTTGTGCCGGGCTGTGATCAGCGGTAGGCAGGGATTGACAACCGACACTGTCCTGTCTGGAGGGCCGATGCGGTTCCTTACGGCGCTGGCTGCGCTTTCGCTCACTACGCTGGGGCTGGCGACGCCGGCCTCCGCTTCCGAAGCTTTCGAGAAAACCCCAACTGCCCAGGGGTACGGCGGAGCCATCGCGACCGTGGACGCCACCGCGACCGCCGCCGGGCTCGAGGTCCTGCGGCGCGGCGGCAACGCGGTCGACGCGGCGGTCGCGGCGGCCGCCACCCTCGGCGTGACCGAGCCGTTCGCCTCCGGGATCGGCGGCGGCGGGTTCTTCGTCTACTACGACGCCCGCAAGCGGCAGGTCTTCACCATCGACGGCCGGGAGGCCGGCCCGGCGACGATGACCCCGGCCTACTTCGTGAACCCGGCGACCGGGCAGCCGTACGCCTTCGACGAGGCCCGGGTCAGCGGCCTCTCGGTCGGCGTGCCCGGCACCCTGGCCACCTGGGAGTCGGCGGCGAAGCAGTGGGGGACCCGGTCGCTGAGCGGCGCCCTCACCGACGCCGCGAAGGTCGCCGACCGCGGGTACACCGTGGACGGCGAGTTCCGCCGGCAGGTCACCGAGAACGCCGCCGCGTTCGGGCAGTTCGACGCGACCAAGGCGCTGTACCTGCCGGACGGCGCGCCGCCCGCGGTCGGGACGACGATCCGCAACCCGGACCTGGCCGCGACCTACCGGCTGATCGCCCGGCAGGGGACCGGTGCGTTCTACCGCGGCGCGGTCGGCGCGGACCTGCTGAAGACGGTGGCGCACCCGGCCGTCTCGGCCACCCCGTCGTCGCCGTGGGCCTACCCGATCCGGCCCGGTGTGCTGACCGCCGCCGATCTGGCCAAGTACCAGGTCCGGCACCCCGGACCGACCAAGGCCGACTACAAGGGCCTGTCCGTGTACGGCATGTCCACCCCGTCCAGTGGCGGCAGCACCGTGGGGGAGGCGCTGAACATCCTGGAGGCGTCGCCGCTCGACTCCGCGACGACCGTGGAGAAGCTGCACTACTACCTCGAGGCGTCCGCGCTGGCGTTCGCCGACCGGGGGCGGTACGTGGGCGCGTACACCCCGCAGTCCACGCTCCGGACCCTGCTCTCGGACCGCTGGGCCGGGCAGCGGGCCTGCCAGATCTCCCCGGACAAGGCGCTGGCCAAGCCGGTCGGGCCGGGCATCCTCGGCGCCTCCGGGTGCACGCCGGCCCCCGCCACCGCGGCGCTGGACAACGGGATGAGCACCACCAACCTCACCGTCGCCGACAAATGGGGCAACGTCGTCGAGTACACGCTGACCCTCGAGCAGTTCGGCGGCAACGGGATGGTCGTGCCCGGGCGCGGCTTCATGCTCAACAACGAGCTGACCGACTTCAACTTCACCGGCACGCAGGGCACCTTCGACGACCCGAACCTGCCCGGCCCCGGCAAGCGGCCGCGCAGCTCGATGTCGCCGACGATCGTGCTCAAGGACGGCAAGCCGTTCCTCGCGGTCGGCGCGCCCGGCGGTTCGACGATCATCACGACCGTCCTGCAGATCATCTACGGGCGGACCGACCTGGGGCTCACGCTGCCGCAGGCCCTCGCCGCGCCGCGGGCGGCACAGCGCAACACGGCCGGGATCCAGGCGGAGCCGGCGTTCCACACGACGTATGGGCCGGCGCTGACCGCTCTCGGTCACGTCTTCGGGGCGGACGCTCCGGAGATCGGCGCCGCGACAGCGATCGAGTTCACCGCCCACGGCGGCCAGCTGGCAGTCGCCGAGCCGGTCCGCCGCGGCAGCGGCTCAGCGGCGGTGGTCCATCCACGCGACTGAGGCCCGGGTCGGCGGCGGCCCAATCCGCGTGGCTGAGGCCCGGCTCAGCGGCGGCCCAATCCGCGCGGCTGAGGTCCGGGTCGGCGGCGGCCCAATCCGCGTTGGCTGAGGCCCGGCTCAGCGGCGGCCCAATCCGCGTGGCTGAGGTCCGGGTCGGCGGCGGCGGCCCGGCCACGCGGCGGCGGCCCGGCCACGCGGCTCGGGCGGCTGAAGCGCGGGGCGGTGCGGGTGATCCATTCGCGCCGCTGAGACACGGATCGGTGGTCGTGGTCCATCCGCGCGGCGGAAACCGCTAATGGTGCGGGTCGGTTGCGACGATGGTGCAGGACGTAAACGCAGGCGGGGGAAGGTCAGCATGATCAAGACGGCAGCGGGCGCGGCGGCGGTTCTGGCCGGTCTCGTTCTCACTCCGGCGCCGGCCTCGGCGTCCGCTGTTCCGGCAAGGTCCGCTGATGCGACAACCCCAACCACCCCGATTGCGTACGTCCGCAGCGGCGACATCTACCTCAGCAGCGGCCCGACCGAGAAGCGCCTCACCACCGGGGGCGGGTTCGCCCGCCCCCGGTTCGCCCCCGACGGCAAACAGCTGGCCGTGATCCGAAAAGGTCAGTTGTGGACCATGAAGCCCGACGGCACCGCCTTGCGTCGCCTCACCACCCGCCCAGCATCCGGCCCCTCCTGGTCCCCGGACGGCAAGTGGCTGGCTTTTTCCTCCTTGTCCTGCACGGGCGGCCCAGGCGTCTACCGGATCCCAGCCTCCGTTTCCCCGGCCCCGAAAGCCCCGGCCGCCCCGGTTCCCCCCGCCGCGGCCCCGGTGTCGGCGGCCTCGCCTTCCGCGGCCTCGCCTTCCGCGGCCTCGCCTTCCGCGGCCTCGCCTTCCGCGGCCTCGGGTTCGGCGGCCTCGCCTTCCGCCGTCTCGCCTTCTTCGGCCCCAGCGCAGCCCGAGGTGTTGTTTCCGCGGGACTGCCGGGGCGAGGACCTTCCGGACGAATCGACTCCGGAACCGGTGACCGGCACCCTGGCCGACCGCCTCCGTGTCGACGACGCGGTCGCCTGGTCCCCGGACGGCAAACAGATCGCCTTCCGCGGCGGCGAGTGCGACGCCGTCTACGACGCCTGCCTGACCATCGGAACCGTAGGCTCCGGCGCCGAACGCATGATCGCGGCCTACGGCGGCGGCAGTCTCCAGAACCGAGGCTTCGCCGTAGTCCCGTCCTGGCGCCCGGACGGCACCCGACTCGCCTACACCGCCTACCAGGAGGGCGAGACCAAAGCCGGCAACGAGCCGATCCACGTCGTCGAACTGGACCTACGGACCGGCAAGAAACGCACGATCGGCACCCCGATGGACCGCGAACTGACCTACCTGGACACGAACCGCGCCCTGCTCACCGCCCAGTCCAAGTCCGGCTCCTGCGTCACCCTGATCGACCTGCGAACCGGCACCCGCACCCCCCTCCACCCCGGCTCCCAGCCCACACCCCAACTCCGCTGACACCCCGCCCCGACCCCGCCGCTGCCTGGGGGCTGCTCCGGTGACGACGTATCGTGGTGGCCGCCATGACTGACTCCGCCGCCGCCGCCCGCCCAATCCGGACCTTCCACCCCCGCCGCGGGCGGATGAGCCTCCGGCACGCCGACGCCCACGCCGCCCTCTGGCCCCGCTACGGCCTGACCGTCCTCGACGGCGACCGCACCCCGCTGGACCTGCCGGAACTCTTCGGCCGCGACGCCCCCACGGTCCTCGAGATCGGCTTCGGCATGGGCGACGCGACCGCCGCGATGGCCGCCGCCGACCCGGACCGGAACTACCTCGGCATCGAGGTGCACACCCCCGGCATCGGAAACCTGCTGGCCCTGGTCGGCGAGCTGGGCCTGACGAATGTCCGGGCCGCCGAGGGCGACGCCATGCAGCTGGTCCACCGCCTGGCCCCGGAGTCCCTGGCCGCCGTGCACGTCTACTTCCCGGACCCGTGGCCCAAGGCCCGCCACCACAAACGCCGCCTGATCCAGCCCGCGAACGTAGCCCTGCTCCGCGACCGCCTGCACCCCGGCGGCATCCTGCACTGCGCCACCGACTGGCCGGAGTACGCCGAGGCGATGACCGAGACCCTCACCGCCGACCCGTTCCTGACCCCCCTCCCGGCGGGGCCGCACCCCCGCCCCGAGACGAAGTTCGAACGCCGAGGCACCGAGGCCGGCCGCCCCATCACCGACCTACGCTTCGCCAAAATCTAAAACCTCCCTGGGTACGCCCCCAAAGGTCACCCCCGAGGAATGCGGTGCCCCGCGGCGCGCCATGCGTGGAGTGCCGCCTTCCCACTCGTCGCCTCGCAGCGTGACTTTCCGTCGGCGTTCTGCGTGAAATGCCTCCTTTCGTCCCGTGGGCGGGGCTTCGGTCGTACCGGCAAATGGGTGAAGAACGAGTGCGGCGGAGCGTGGGAAGAAAGCTCGCCTGGCCGAGGGATTTGCCGGTTTTAGGGTTTTCGCGCCTCTAGGCTGAACGTGGAGGTCGGCCATGCGGCGAGAAGACTCCGGCCCCGGCGCCGGGCGGTCCGGACGGACCCGGGCGGCGGAAGCCGCGGCACTCGCACGCCCGGCCGAGCTTTACGGGGGGACGGCCGTCGACGAGCATCCTGTCTCGGCGACGGCCGCCACCGAACCGCGGTCGATCGGCGCCCCGCCGCAGTCCGGCGGGGAACGGCGGCCCCCGTCGTTGCGGGACGTGCTCGGCGCCCACCCGGACCTGCACCGGGGCGTGCTGACCAGCGGAACCGCGGATCAGCTCGCCGCCCTGACCGCCCGCGGCGCGCAGACACCCAGCGCCTGCATCCAGTTCGTCGAGGGGGACCGGCTCCGGCTTTACGGCAGCTGGGGGGTCTCCGCCGACTGGGACGCGATCGCCGACACCGCCCTCGACGGGTCGCTCGGCGGGCTCGTGGTCCGCGGCGGCGGAGGGGTGATCGTCGACGACGCCACCGCCGACGAGCGCGTGCCGCCCGGGGTGGTCCGCAAGCACGGCGGCGCCTACCTCGGCTATCCGGTGCACGACCGGCTCGGGCAGGTGCTCGGGGTGTGCTGCGCCTACGACCTGCGGCCCCGGGAGTGGACGCCGGAGCAGATGTCCGCGGTCGCGGAGGCCGCCGAGGTGGCGACGCTGCTGATCGGCGAGCAACTCGCCCGGCACGAGCTGGAACAGCAGCATCGGTTCCTGGACGCGGTGCTGGAGAGCCTGCACGACGGGGTGACCGCCTGCGACGACGCCGGGAACGTGGTCTTCGCCAACGAGCGGATGCGGCGGCTCTGGGCCGACGACCCGGCCGGCACCGACGAGCCCGGCCTGTTCCGGGCGCTCGGCGGCGAACGTCTCCGGGACGAGCCGGTCGTCCGGGCCGGGCGGACCAAACGGACCCGGCACTACCTGATGGACGCGCAGCCGATCCTCGGGCCGGACGGGCGCGTCGTCGGCGCCGTCCAGGCCATGCAGAACGTGACCCGCCAGCGCCGGGCCGAACGGTTCCGCTCGTGCGAGCTCGCGGTGACCACCGCGCTCGCCGAGACGCCCAGCATCGAGGCGGCCGGGCCACGCGTCCTCGAAGCCGTCGTCGCCACCCTCGACTGGGTGCACGCCGAGCTGTGGATGGTCGACGCGGCCGCCGGGGCGATCCGGGCCGCGGCGCGCTGGAGCACGCCGGGCTGGCCGACCGGGATCCCGGTGCCGGATCAGCTGACCTACGGCCAGGGGCTGGCCGGCCGGGCCTGGCAGGTCGACAAGCCGCTGTGGATCCGGGACGTGGGCCGGCCGCAGAGCCTGATCTCCCCGGACACCACGCGGGAACGCCTGCACACCGCGCTCGCCATCCCGGTGCACGACGGGACCGGGACGATCGGCGTGCTGACCGTCTTCGCCGACGCGGTCGAGGACCCCGAGGACGAGCTGGTCGCGCTGATGTCCGGGATAGCCGCGCACCTGGGACAGTTCGTCGAGCGGCGCCGGGTCGAGGATCTGCGACGCCAGCTGGTGCGGAGCAAGAACGAGTACCTGGCGCTGATCGGGCATGAGCTGCGCACACCGCTCACGTCGATCAGCGCGTACACCGAACTGCTCCGCGAGGCGGACGAGGCCACCCTGGTCCGGGAGGGTCCGCGACTGATCGCCGTGGTCGAGCGCAACGCCCTGCAACTCCGCGAGATCATCAACGAGCTGCTGGAACTCTCCGCGCTCGACGCCGGGCACGCCGACGTCCGGCGCACCCCGATGGACCTGGCCGAAGTCGTCCGCGACGTGGTCGACCGGACCCGGGACGCGATCGGCGCCGCCCCGGTCGTGATCGACACCGATCTGCCCGGCGAGCTGATCGTGCCCGGCGACCGGGACCGGCTGCGGCAGATCGTGGAGAACCTGATCGGCAGCGCCATCCGCTACAGCCCGGACGGCGGTCACGTCGAGGTCAGCCTGCGCCGCGACGGCCGCGCCGCGGAACTGGCGGTCTGGGACGCGGCCGCGGACGTGCCCCGGGACGAGCGGGAGAAGCTCTTCACCGGCCGGTACCGGACCAGTCGTGGGCATGATCGGACGTTGCCGGGGAGCGGGCTCGGGCTCACGCTGAGCCGCGCGGTGGTGGAACGGCATCACGGCAGCATCTCCCTCACCGGTGACGACAACGGGACAACGGTCCTGGTGCGGCTGCCTCTCGACGTCCGCTGATCTTCTGCTCTGTTCGTGGGCCGGCAGCGCGCTGCTCCACTTGTCGTCCGGCAGCGCCCTGCTCTACCTGTCGGCCGGCAGCGCCGTGCTCTACCTGTCGGCCATCAGGGAACGGCTTTGTTCGTCGGTCGCCAGCCGGTCGCCGGGGTGTTCGCCCGGCTGCTTCGGTCGCGCCGACCGAATCGGCGCGACCGCGCAGCCGGATGCCGACGGCGTCCCGGACGGCCGCCGCGAGCTCGGTGGAAACGGTGAATGCGCTGCTCACGGCCATCAGCGTAGCGGGATTTCGAGGCCCTCCGGAGTTATCCACAGTGGCGCTTCGTCCACAGGGCAGGCACCTGATCTTCCGGCTTTCTGCGATGCTGCCGGGGACTCTGTGCCCGCACCGGATGCCCGCGCCGGCGCGGCCGTTCGCCCACCGCACGGAGGCGTCACCTCCGCGCGGCGGGCGGGGCGTCACCTCCGCGCGGCGGGCGGGGCGTCACGTCCGGGCGGCGGGCGGGGCGTCACGTCCGGGCGGCGGGCTCCTCCTGCGGTTTCCCGGCGGGGCGGCCGGCACCCAGGTACAACGTGGTCACCGCACCCATCAGGAGCAGCCCGCCGACGATCGTCGGCAGGGCGAGCGGCTCGCCGATGAGCACGACCGCGAGCACCGCGGCGGTCAACGGCTCCAAGAGCGTGACCACCACGGCGACACTGCCGGTGGTGTGTCGCAACCCGGTGTAGAAGCAGGCGTACGCCAGCGCCGTAGTGATCGCGCCCAGGTAGGCGAGCAGCGCGATCGGGGTGAGACTCGGCGTGAACGCCACGCCCTGGAACACGGCGATCGGCGCCAGCGTGATCGCACCGATCGTGCAGGAGAGCGTCGTCAGGATCAGCGGGGGTACGCCCTGGGTCGTCCGCCGGCTCAACGCCGTCGACGCGGCGTAGACCGTGCCGGACGCGACCGCCGCGAGCAGCCCCAGCCCGGTCGCCGTCGCCCCGGCCCCGCCGGTGGCTGCTTCGCCGGTCACCGTGGAGATCAGCACCAGGCCGACCACGGCGGCGGCCGACGCGGCGAGCTCGGCGTTCCCGGGTCGCTGCCGGGTACGGATCGTCTCCCAGACGCTCAGCAGCACCGGCGCGAGGCCGAGGCTGACCACGGTCGCGATGCTGACCCCGGTGAGCCGTACGGCGATGAAGTACAACGCCTGATAAGCCGCGAGCCCGACCCCGGCGGCGATGACCGCGGCCGGGGCGGACCGGACGGCGGCCCAGATCTGCCGGCGGGCGGGCAGCCCGAGGATCAGCATGGTCCCGGCCGCGAACAGCAGCCGGTAGAACCCGATCGCCACGGCACCGAGCCCGGTACGGCCCGCGACGACCTGGACGACAACGCCGGCGGTGCCCCAGAGCACCCCGGCGACGGACAGTTGGAGAAGGCTCAGCCGCGCCCCGGCCGGGGCGCTGGGTGAGAAGAACGACAACATGCACGCTCCGCGTGAGAGTGAGTCGGTCCTGGCGGGATCGGCAAGCGGAACGCAGCACGACGACGCCGCCCGAGCAGCGCTCAGGCGGCGAGGCGCACGCCCCGCTCAGTCGCGGGGCGGCGGCAGAACGCCGGGAAACGGACTCACGCGCCCACCCTAACCGACCACCTCCGCGAACCCACCCACCCGACCAGCCGGTTCTCCCGCAGCCGCAGCCGCAGCCGCAGCCGCAGCCGCAGCCGCAGCCGCAGCCGCAGCCGGCAGCGGCGTGCGCGAAAAGGGCCGTTCCCCGACGCAGGGCAGCACGCCGGGGAACGGGCTCAGTGCGAGGGCCAATCGTGACCGGTCACATGTCAAAAGCAGAGCCGCACCCAGCCCAGCCCAAACCCAGCCCAGCCCAGCTCAACCCGGCCGGCCCGAGACGGCCCAGCCCAATCCGGCCCAACCAAACCCGGCCCAACCCGGCCGGCCCGAGACGGACCGGCCGAGCCGAAGGCGGAAACCCGCGTCAGGCGGCCGTAGCCGACCACATCGCGGTAAAAGCCGCCGCCTCCCCCGACAACCAACTCTCCACATCCCCCACCCGAGTAGCCGGGTTAAGTCGATGCGTCACCCCACGCCGGAGATCGACCAGAACCGGATCCGCGTCCGGCAGGATCTGATCCATGTGCCGGGCCATCAGATGCAGCATGGCCGTGACCAGCTCCGCGCCCGGCGGCTCCTCGTCGAAGTGGATCCGGACCGCCTCGCGATGCCCGTCCTCGAAGCGCAGCCCGAAGTGCGGATTGATCTTCACGGCGAGCGGCCCGACGCTGGCCAGCGCGTCGCGCGTCTGGATGAGAGTGATCTTCTCGGGGTCGCCGAGCGACGCCAGGTAGGTCCGGGCGCCGGCGCGCAGCGACTCGTACAGCGGCTTCCATCGGTCCTTCACCAGATCGACGACGCCGGTCAGGTAGCTGCCGCCGGTGCGGAACGCGATGTCCGCCTTCAGTGCCTTGACCAGCTGGCCGTGCGGGTTGAACCCGCTGCGCCGCTCGCGCTGCTTGCGCAGCCCGCCGACGAACGTGGCCTTCGCGGGGCCGGTGCGGGAGACGTAGCGGGTGAAGCCGAGCATCGTGGCATACGGCGGGATCACGGGCACGGGGTTGGTCGAGATCGTGGACAGGGTGGACGTGGTCACGTCGGTCTCCTCACTCGCGCCGCAAACCGTCGAACAGGCGTTCTAAAGCCTCCGAAGATCAGCAGCTCAGGGCCCCTCTTTCGTACACACATTCTAATCGACGGGTACGACATTCCCAACCGCTCCGGGGGCCCGGGGAAGCACGAAGCTGATCGATAAAGGACTCCCACGAGGCGGGACGGGAGGAGTGCCGGGGACCGGGGGAGGGCACAGAATGACGGGGTGGCCCTGATCCGGTGTGATTTCGACTCCGAGGCGCTGGAACTACGCACCTCGATGACCGTGATACTCCCCGACCGGGACGGTGAAGGCCCGCCGCCGGTGCTCTATCTCCTGCACGGGCTGACCGACGACCACAGCGCGTGGAGCAGGTTCACCTCGGTGGAGCGGTACGCCACCGAGCACGGGCTGGCGGTGATCATGCCGCAGGTGCACCGCAGCTTCTACGCCAACGAGGCGTACGGGATGCGCTTCTGGGATTTTCTCTCGGCCGAGCTGCCGGAGAAGGTCAAGCAGTTCTTCCGGGTCTCCGGGCGGCGCGAGGACACGTACGTCGCAGGCTTGTCCATGGGTGGTTACGGCGCGATGAAGTGGGCCCTGCGCGAGCCGGAGCGGTTCGCTGCCGCGGCCACGCTCTCCGGGGCGCTCGACCTCGCGTACATCCAGGAACATGATCTGCGGCCGCACATGCGCGCCCTGGTGGGCCGGGTCTTCGCCGATCGGGTCGTCGCCGGAGGCGACGAGGACCTGCTGCATCTGCTGCGCAACGCCGACCGGCGGCGGCTACCGCGGCTGATGCTGCGCTGCGGCACCGAGGACCACCTGCTGACCCAGAACCGGCGGTTCGTCGCCGCCTGCAAGGCCACCGGGGTGGAGCTGGACAGCACGTTCAGCCCAGGCGAGCACGCCTGGTCCTACTGGGACGCCCAGCTCCCCGCCGTGATCGACTTCCTGCTCCAGAAGAGCAAGGTCGATTAAAGACCGAAAATCATCGATTAAGGTACGGGCTTAATCGTCGCGGGTCTGCTCGGCGAGGAAGCGCTCCAGCTCCGCGCCGAGCTCCTCCGCCGTGGGCAGCGCCGAGTCCGAGTCCGCCAGCAGACTGTTCGCCCGGCCCCGCAGGAACGCGTCGTACTGCGCCTCCAGCGAGGTCACCAGCCGCGCGGCCTGCTCGTCCTCGGCGATCTGCTTGTCCACCTCTTCGCGGACCAGCTTCGCCGACTCGCGCAGCTTGCCGGTCGGCAGCGCCAGCCCGGTGTTCCCGGAGACGGAGTCGAGCAGCAGCTCGGAGGCGGCCGGGTAGCCGGTCTGGGCCAGGTAGTGCGGGACGTGCGCGGCGTACCCCAGCGCGTCGTGCCCGTTCTGCCCGAGCCGGAACTCGAGCAGGTTCCCGACGCTGGCCGGCACCTGCACCCGCTGGAGCCACGACTCGTGCTCGCCGAGCAGGCTCTTGTCGGTGGCGTGCGCGGTGAGGCCGGCCGGGCGGGTGTGCGGGACGGCCATCGGGATCGCGTTCAGGCCGATCGTGACCTTGACGCCCAGTCGCTCGATGAGCTCGGTGATCGCCGCGATGAACCGCTCCCACTGCAGGTCCGGCTCCGGGCCGGTGAGCAGCAGGAACGGGGTGCCCAGCTGGTCGCGGACCAGGTGCAGGGCGAGGACCGGGTCCTCGTAGCTCTCGAAGTGGTCGGCCACGAAGATCATCGGAGGGCGCCGGGACCGGTAGTCGAGGAGCTGGTCCAGGTCGAAGGTGGCGACGACCTCGCTGTCCAGGTTCTCCAGGAGGTTCTCCCGGGCGAGCTGAATCGCGCTGCCCGCGTCGACGAACCCGGTGAGCGCCTGGATGAGCACCGGGCCGTCCAGGGCCGGCAGTTCCCCGGCCACTTCGTAGAGCCCGTGTGGGTCGAGCACGCTGCAGTCCTCCTCGATGACAAGGGCTTTTCGGCGGTAACAGCGAGTCCGGGGAGTTCATTCCGGCCCGCCGGTGACAGTCAACACGAAAATCTCACACACCCGGGCAACCGATGTGCGCGCCCGCGCCACTATGTGGGTAGAACCCCTGGGAGTGATCTTGAATCAACATCCGGTCCCGGTCCCTCCGTCCGCCGAAGACGCCACCGTCCCGCCCGGCACGCTCTGGGCGCGGATGAAGGCCGACCCGCAGTACGCCCCCGAGCACCTCGCCCTGGAAGCCGTCCGCCGGCTCGGCCCGGAAGCCGCCGAGTGGGCCGCCCGGACCCGGGCGGAGCTGACCCCGGACGAGCTCGCCGGGCTGGCCGTCAAGCACTTCACCACGCTCGCCCGGCTCTCCGGCGCGCTCTCCGGCGTCACCGGCCTGCCCGGCGCGGTCGTCGACGTCGGCGTCCTGGCCTGGACCCAGGCCCGGATGGTGCTGCACATCGCCGCCGCCTACGGCGCCGACCCGGCCGCGCCGGAACGCGCCATCGACCTGCTCGTGCTGCAGAAGGTGCACAAGGTGGCGGAGACCGCCCGGACCGCGCTCGGGGTCGCGGCCGGCCGGGAGCGCGCCAGCCGGCTGTTCGCCGGTCACGAGGGCGGCACGCTGATCAAACTCAGTCTGAAGCTCGCCCAGATGGCCGGGGTGCGGGCCGCCCGGAAGATGTTCGCCAAGCTGGTCCCGGGCGCCGGCGTGATCCTCGGCACCTGGGTCAACTCGGCGGCCACCAAGGATCTGGCCCGCCGCTCGCAGGAACATTTCCACCAGGACTAAGCCCCCGGCGGGTCGACCCGAACCTGAAGGACGTGCTGGGGATTCGGAAAGCTACCGCCGTCGTTCTGCCCGTGCTCGCCGGGTCGCTGTTGCTGGCCGCCTGCGCCTCCTCCAAGTCCGTGACCGCCACCCCGACGCCGACCGGGACGAACTGGCTGATGATGGCGACCGGCAGCGTCGCGCCGTCGCCCTCGGCGAGCTTCTCGGCGCGCGCCCCGCTGGCCGCGGCCACGCTGTCGCCGACCAAGTCCACGTCGCCGACCCCGCGGCCGAGCAGCAGCGACTGCGGGACCTCCGGCTTCCGGGGCGGCCAGATCAACGGGGCGGACGTCACCGCGGGCAGCACCAGCGCCGTGGTGAAGTGGTTCAACCCGGGCGTTCCCGAGCTGGTCAGCTACCACATCCTGGCGATGAGTCAGAAGCTCGTGAACGGCGCGCAGCCCGAGGTGCCGGGCTGGGTCACCGTCACGCCGACCGGCTGCGGCTGGATGACCGGGACCGTGACCGGTCTCACGCCGGGGACCCCGTACGTCTTCTCGGTCGACGGACAGTGGTTACGCGAGGGCGTCGACGGCACCTACACCCGTACCGTGGCTCGCTCCGGCGTGGTGAGCACGACCTGACATAAGCTTTCCGGCCATGGAGAGCATCGTCGACACGGTCGTGCTCGTGGCGATCTCGGTTGTCGGCGCGGCCCTCGCCCGCCGGCTCGGGTTCGTCGCGCCGTTGGTCCTGCTGGTGGCCGGTCTCGGGCTGTCGTACGTGCCGGGTTTCCCGGAGGCGCACCTCGAGCCGGAACTGGTGCTGATCGGCATCCTGCCGCCGCTGCTCTACGTGGCCGCGCTGCAGACCTCGGTGCCCGCGTTCCGGCACGCGCTGCGGCCGATCCTGCTGCTCGCGGTCGGATTGGTGCTGCTCAGCGCGTTCGTGATCGGCTTCGCCGTGCACTGGATGATCCCGCAGGCGCCGCTCGCGGCCTGCGTCGCGCTCGGCGCGATCGTCGCCCCGCCGGACGCGGTCTCGGCGACCGCGATCGCCCGTCAGATCGGCCTGCCCCGCCGGGTGGTCACCATCCTGGAGGGCGAGAGCCTGCTCAACGACGCGACCGCGCTGGTGCTGGTGCGGGTGTCGGTGGGCGCGCTGGCCGGGGCCGCGGTCGGGTTCTGGGAGATCGCCGGCGAGGTGGCGCTGAAGGCCGGCGGCGGCATCGTGATCGGCATGATCGCCGCGGTGGGCGCCGCGAAACTGCACAAATGGATCGAGGACTCGCTTCTCGACGACGCTGTGTCGCTACTCACCCCGTTCGTCGTGGTGATCGTCGCCGAGGAGCTGGGCGCGTCCAGCGTGGTGGCCGTGGTGATCACCGGGCTGTACCTGGGGCACCGGATTCCGTACCTGCTCTCGGCCACCTCCCGCCTGCAGATGGACGCGGTCTGGCGGCTCACCACGTTCCTCCTGGAAGGCGTGGTGTTCCTGCTGGTCGGCCTCCAGCTGCGGATGGTGGTGGACAGCATCGAGACCAGCATGGCGACCACGATCAGCGTCACCTCGCTGGTCTTCGGCCTGCTGCTGGCGGTCCGGTTCCTCTGGATGTACCCGGCGACCTACCTGGCCCGGCTGATCCCGCGGGTGCGCAACCGGGAGGAGCGCCCGCCGATCGCCGTGCCGACCGTGATCGCCTGGGCCGGCATGCGCGGCGTGGTCACCCTGGCCGCCGCGCAGACCCTGCCGATCCCCGGCGAGGACGGCGTGCCGGACTATCCGCGCGAGCTGTTCGTCTTCATCGCCTTCGCGATCATCGTGCTCACCCTGCTGGTCCAGGGCACCACCCTGCCCGCGCTGGCCCGGCGGCTCGGCGTGCGGGAGGACACCAGCACGCAGGACGCGCTGGCCGAGGCCGGGATCCAGCACGCGGCCAGCCGCGCCGCCCTGGAAGCATTGGACGAGAACGCCGACGGCGCGCCCGCCTCGGTCGTCGACCGGCTGCGCGGCCTGGTCGAGAGCCGGTCCAACAACGCGTGGGAACGTTTGGGCAGCCAGCGGCAGGAAACCCCCTCGGCGGCGTACGGCCGGTTGCGACGCGAGATGATCAGAGCCGAACGGCACGTCTTCAAGATCGCCCGCAACGAGGGGCGGATCCCCGAAGAGGTGCTGGTCCGGGCCCAGCGCGAGCTCGACCTGGAAGAGTCCCAGCTGCGACGGAGTGAAGAGTGATCTGCCAGCATCTCAAGGAGGCCGGCGAGCCGGCACCGCAGACCGCCTACCAGGGCGGCTGCCCGCAGTGCGTGGCCGGAGGCTTCGACGACTGGGTCCACCTGCGGCTCTGCCTCACCTGCGGCCTGGTCGCCTGCTGCGACTCGTCGCCGCGGCGGCACATGTCGGCGCATCACGCCGAGTCCGGCCACCCGGTGATGCGGTCGCTGGAGCCGGGCGAGACCTGGCGCTGGTGTTTCGAGGACGAGCGCCTCGGGTGAGAATCCTCGTCGTCGGGGCCGGCGCGACCGGCGGTTACTTCGGCGGCCGGCTGGCCCAGGCCGGCCGGGACGTGACGTTCCTGGTCCGCGAGGCCCGGGCGGCGACCCTCGCGGAACGCGGCCTCCGGATCAAGGCGCCGGGTGGCGAGACGCGGCTGACGCCGCGGACGATCAAAACCACGACTGAGACGTACGACGTGGTGCTCGTCGCCGTGAAGAGCCATGCGCTGGACAGCGTGCTCGCCACCCTGGCCGGCGCAATCGGCGAGCACACCGTGATCGTCCCGCTGCTCAACGGCATGCGTCACGTGGAAGCGCTGACCAGCGCATTCGGACGTGGGCACGTCTGGGGCGGCCTCTGCATGATCCACGGAACCCTGGACGAGCACGGCGACGTGGTCCAGATGACCGGCCTGTCCCGCCTGGCGTTCGGCCCCCTCGACGACGGCCCGGACCCCCGCCTGGCCGCGGTCACCGAGACACTCACCGGCGCCGGGTTCGACGCCCGCGCGTCCCGGCACATCGTCGCGGAGATGTGGGAGAAATGGGTCCTGCTCGCCACACTGGGCGCGGCGACGACCCTGATGCGCGGCTCGATCGGCGCGATCAACACGGCCCCCGGCGGCCCGGAGTTCCTGCGCGCCCTGGCCGACGAGGTGATCGCGGTCGCCACCGCGGCCGGCCATCCACCCCGGCCCCAGGCCCGCGACGTCCTGACCGCGACGATCACCAGCACCGAGCCGACCACGTCGTCGATGTACCGCGACCTGATCGCCGGCCTCCCGGTCGAGGCCGACGCCATCGTCGGCGACCTGGTCACCGAGGCGGGCCGGCACGCCGTCCCGGTTCCGCTGCTCACCGCCGCCTACACGGCTCTCGCGGTATACACGAGCAGCCGCCCTGCCTGAGGTTTCCACGGCAGTGCGTGGAGTCGTACCTCCGAAGCCATCGCAATCGGCAACTCCCGTGGGGGCTGCTGGTGGGGGAGATCAACCTACCGGGACGCGTGGGGACGCGATGACGGGCTTTGGCTGGGGTGTGGCGGGGCTGGTGGCCGGGGTGGGGGCCGCGGCGGAGTAGACGGCGGCGGTCTGGTCGGCGATCGATGGCCAGTTGTAGTCGTCGATCACCCGCAGGCGGGCCCGCAGCGCCAACCCTCGGGCCCGCTCGCGGTCGCTCAGCACCCCGGCGACCGCGTCGGCCAGGGCGGCCGGGGAGCCGGGTGGGAAGTGCACGCCGGTCACCCCGGGTTCGACGATCTCGGCGAGGCCGCCGGTCGCCGCGACCGCGACCGGGGTGCCGGCCGCCGCGGCTTCCAGGGCGACCATGCCGAACGGCTCGTAGATGCTCGGCACCACGTAGCAGTCCGAGGCCGCCATCAGCGCGGTCAGGTCGTGGCCGGTCAGGAATCCGGGGAAGGTCACCCAGGGCTCGGCGACAAGTTCCAATTCTTTTCGGTACGGGCCGTCGCCCGCCACCACCAGGCGCAGTCCCGGGAAGCGGCTCCGCAGGTCGGGCGCGGCTTCGAGCAGGTGCTGGACGCCCTTCTCGTAGACGAGCCGCCCGGCGAAGCTGACCAGCGGCCCGTCCGGTCCGGCGTATCGGGCGCGGGCGGCCGCGACCGCCCGGGGCCGGGCCCGCCAGCGCAGCGCGTCGACCCCGTTGCGGACCACCTCGGTGCGGTCGGCGGGTACCCCGAACAGGCGGGTGACCTCGTGGCGCATGTACTCCGAGCAGACGATCACGCGGGTCGCCTCGGCGCACAGCCAGCGTTCGACGTCGTCGATGGTGCGGTTGTGGGCGGCCGGCAGCCAGCCCTGGTGCCGGCCGGACTCGGTGGCGTGGATGGTGGCGACGAGCGGGACGTCCAGGTGGTCGCGGACGGTCATCGCGGCGTGTGCGACGAGCCAGTCGTGGGCGTGCACCAGGTCGTACCGGCGGCCCCGGGTGGCGCGCAGGGCGGCCCTGGTCAGCGAGTGGTTGAACGCGGTGGTCCAGGGGAGCAGGTCGCCGCCGGTGGCGGTGAAGGCGGGCGGGTCCTCCGGTGCGCGGATCACCCGTACCCCCTCGCAGTGTTCTTCGAAGAGTGCCCCGGGAGCGTGCCGGGTCACCACGGTCACCTCATGCCCGGCCCGCGCCAGGGCGCCGGCGAGCGCGTGCACGTGCCGCCCCAGTCCGCCGACCAGCAGCGGCGGGTATTCCCAGGAGAGCATCAGGATCCGGGTCATGGCTGGTACCTCGTCTGGACGCGGAGGGTTTCGGCGACGGCGAGGGCGTCGAAGGGGCGGCCGAGCGCGGGGTGCGGGGCGTCGCCGTGGGCGGCTTCGCCGATCGAGCCGACGCCCCATTCGGCGAGGTGCGCGGCGAGGCCGTCGAGCAGGCCGTCGACCGGGTGGCCGGTGGCGGTGCAAGCATCCGCGTACGGTCCGATCAGCCACGGCCGGACCAGGCCCTGCTCCGGGTGGGCGCCGTCGTAGCCGTACTCGTCGGGGGCGAGGGTCCGCAGCCCGAGCGGGGTGAGCAGCGCCTCGCCGCAGGCCTGGACCCCGGTCCCGGCGTCGCCGCGCATCGGGCCGTGCGGCAGCGACCAGCCGAGCAGTTGGTACGGCCGCAGCGTCGGATCGTCGTGCTGGGTGCCGGCGCCGAGCGGGTACGGCGCCGCCGGTCCTTCGACCACGTCGTGCAGCCAGCCCTCGGGCGCCGGGAACCGCCGCAGGAACGATTCCCGCGCCCGGGCGTGCCGCGCCCGTGGCTCGGCGTCGTCCCGTCCGCCGTCGGCGAGCAGGTCGGCGAGCCCGGCGAGCGCGTTCACCCACAGCGCGTTGACCTCGACGAGTTTGCCGGCCCGCGCCTGCGGACCAGCCGTGACCGTGAGCAGGCCGTCGGCCGGGTCCATGGTCAGCGGGCCGCCGTTGTTCAGGGCCTGGCGCAGCAGCCGGCCGAGCGGGACGGCGAGCAGGCGGGCCAGGTCGCTGTCCCCGGTGCGGGTGACGTGCCGGTCGACCGCGTGCACCAGCCAGAGTGGGAGATCCGCGTCGTCCCACGGGCGGTCGACCAGGGCGCGCAGCAGGTCACGGCCCTCGTCGGCGCGCCCGGTGTCGAGGAACAGGCCCTCGTAGGCGGCGAGGGACGCCGGCCGTCCGGACCACGGGTAGCCGTCGGCGAGCGAGGGCCCGTCCGCGGCCTGGATCACGAACGCGTCCGCGGCCAGCGCGAGGCTCGCCGCGTACCCCTCGGCCTTGGCGGCGGTGACCAGGCGATGAGCGCGCTCGCGCGCGGCGGCCAGGACCACCGGCGGCGCCGGCGGCCGTTCCGCGAGATTGCCGGCCCAGGCCGAGATCTCGAGCGTCTCACCGGGCCGGGTCTGCGCGCTGAAGCTGCCGGCGTGCCAGAGGTCCTCGGTCCGCGCGCCGATCCGGGCGCCCAGGTGCCACTGGCCGGCGGGCTGCCAGCCGGGGCCGGCCAGCCGGTACGCCCCCTCGACCAGCACGCCGTCGGCGACCCGCTCGATCCGCAGGCCCGGCCCGTCGGCGTGCCGGCTGCCGGCGGCCTCGCGCCAGGTGCACATCGCGGCGACGGCCAGCCCGACCGGGCCGGGGGCGCTGATCACCCGGTGCCGGACCGCGAGGGACGGGCCGCGGAGGACGAACGCCAGCTCGCGCTCGATCACCACGTCGCCGATCCGCCAGCGCCAGCGCGGCAGTCCGTTGGCGAGGGTGAACGTCTCCAGGAGCCGGTGCCCGGCCGGCGCGAGGGTCCCGGACCGCCACGCATGGGTGTACAGCGGCACCTTCGTGCCTGTGGGGAGCGTCACGGTCAGGTCGAGTGCGGCCAGCGCCACATGTGGTGTTCGTCCCGGTCCGGCGACGGTCAGCAGGGCGTGCTCGGGCCGGGTCCGCAGGCCGCTCACGGTGCCCGCGGCCCAGCCGC